>NZ_CAWNZT010000033.1:0-6506 GCF_963878965.1 Aeromonas sp. HMWF015
TTTTTATGCAGTTAAATAATTGAGAATTCATTTTATTGATTAATAAGACGGTAGCCAGAGACGAGGAAAAACCTGCTTATAGCAGGTATGTTCTATTTTGCTTTCGGTTTTTTCGTTGTATTGAGCAGCAAGAAACGATTTTCCATTGGTTGTTGCAAGGGATAGACTCAAACCAAAGCAATACGGTGGAAAATTTAACCATGAGTGACGTAATCAAAAAGTTCCTGAAGCTGGAGGCTGCCTCCGGAATTATTCTGATCATGGCTGCCATGCTGGCAATGATTTTGGCCAATACCGCGCTGGCTGGCGGGTATCAGGCATTTCTCGATACGCCGGTGCAGGTGCGCATCGCGGCCCTCGACATCAACAAGCCGCTTCTACTCTGGATCAACGACGGCTTCATGGCGATCTTCTTCCTGCTGGTTGGTCTGGAAGTGAAGCGTGAAATGCTGGAAGGGGCGCTCTCGACCCGGGTTCAGGCGACCTTCCCGGCCATCGCTGCGGTGGGCGGCATGCTGGCTCCGGCCTTGATCTACGCCTTTTTCAACTATTCGGATGAAGTGGCGCGCGCTGGCTGGGCAATCCCAGCTGCGACCGACATCGCCTTTGCCCTCGGGGTGATGGCGCTGCTCGGCAAGCGGGTGCCGGTGAGTCTCAAGGTATTCCTGCTGGCGTTGGCTATCATGGATGACCTCGGCGTCATCATCATCATCGCGCTCTTCTATACCCAGCAGTTGTCGCTGGAGGCGCTGGCCATCGGTATTCTGGCAACCCTCACCCTGCTTTGGATGAATCGCCGTGGTGAGGATCGGATCAGCCTCTACATGCTGGTCGGCCTGGTGCTCTGGGTTGCGGTGCTCAAGTCTGGTGTCCATGCGACCCTGGCGGGTGTGGTGGTGGGCTTTATGGTTCCGCTTAACGGCAAGCGTTACGCCTCGCCGCTCAAGTATCTGGAGCATCAGCTGCACCCCTGGAGTGCCTATCTGATCCTGCCGCTGTTTGCCTTTGCCAACGCCGGGGTATCGCTGGAAGGGATTGGTCTCTCCTCCCTGCTGAGTCCGGTGCCTATTGGGATCATGCTGGGGCTGTTTATCGGCAAGCCGCTCGGGGTGTTCACCATCAGCTGGCTGTCGGTCAAGCTGGGCATCGCCCAGTTGCCGCCCGGGGTCAACTTCAAGCAGATTTTTGCGGTCAGCATCCTCTGTGGCATCGGGTTTACCATGTCGATGTTTATCGCGTCGCTCGCCTTCGAGCACGGTGGGCTGGATTACGGCAGCTACTCTCGCCTTGGGATCCTGGTGGGCTCCACCATGGCGGCGGTAGTCGGCTATCTGGCCTTGCGCATGGCCCTTCCCAAGGGTGAAGTGGAACAGAGTACGGAGGGACTATGAAGCTGCATACAGGGTTGTTGATGCTGTTGTTGAGCCCCGCGGCATGGGCCGGCGGGCTGGAGGATTGCAAGCTGGACGCCGCTTCGGCGAACTGCTCTGCCTATCTGAACGGGGTGGTAGACAGTGCCCTGCTGTTGGGGGACAAGCAAGCCAAGGCGCGCTTTGGCGAGACTTTCTCCGAGCGGGCGTTGAGTAGTCGGGCAGGGGAGATGGTCAAGCGTTCCAACAAGCGTTATTGCGCTGACCGGATGCCTGACAAGGCACGCCTCAAGGCCAGTCTGATGGAGCAGTTTGGCGCGAACAAGGTTGACTCGGTTAGCGACATGTATGACATTCTGGCGGTTGAACTCAGCTGCTACCGGAGTCCGCGTCAAGCGGGAACCCCATCGGATGTCACACCTTAACTACAACCATCTCTACTATTTCTGGATGACTCAGAAGAAGGGCTCCGTTACCCAGGCTGCGGAAGCCCTTTTTTTGACCCCGCAAACCGTCACCGGTCAGATCAAGCTGCTGGAGCAGCGCCTCGGGGGCAAGCTGCTCAAACGCAAGGGGCGCTCTCTTGAGGCGACCGAGCTGGGCCAGCTGGTGTTTCGCTATGCCGACAAGATGTTCAGCCTCTCCTACGAGATGCTCGATATCGTCAACTACCGCAAGGAGAGCCAGATCCTGTTCGACGTCGGCATCGCCGATGCCCTCTCCAAGCGCCTTGCCAGCCGTGTGCTGCTCTCTGTCATCCCCAATGATGGTTCCATCCATCTGCGCTGTTTCGAATCGACCCACGAACTGCTGCTGGAGCAGCTGAGCGAACACAAGCTCGATATGATCCTCTCCGACTGTCCGGTGGACTCCAGCCAGCATGCTGGATTGCTCTCCAAACGGCTGGGCGGCTGTGGCGTCAGCTTCTTCTGCAAGGCGCCGCTGCCTGAAAAGCCCTTTCCTGCCTGTCTGGAAGAGCGCAAGCTGCTGATCCCCGGTCGTCGTACCGCCATGGGGCGTCAACTGACTCAGTGGTTCGAGCAGCAGGGGGTTTCTCCCAGCATTCTTGGCGAGTTTGATGATGCCGCCTTGATGAAGGCGTTTGGCTTCTTCAATCAGGGCATCTTCATGGCTCCTACCATCTATCGGGAGGAGATCCTTGAGGGGGAGGGGGTGATGCTGATCGGGGAAACTCAGGATCTGATGGAGGAGTATTACGTCATCTTCGCCGAGCGGATGATCCAGCATCCGGCGGTGAAGCGGGTCTGTGAGAGCGATTTTACCTTTCTCTTTTCCGGCCAGGAGAACTTCTCCGCTATCCAGCCGGCCACCCTGTCGTTTTAAAACGACCCGTCACCACGTATCATCGGCGATCAGTGGTAGAGGAGAGATGTGATGCAACTTGAAGAGATGGAAGCCAATGCGAGTAAAGCGGTGGCCTTGCTCAAGGCGCTGGCCAACGAACGGCGACTGTTTATTCTGTGCCAGTTGCTGGAGCGCGAACTGTCAGTGGGGGAGCTCAACGAGCGATTGGGATTGAGTCAGTCGGCCTTGTCACAGCACCTGGCGCTGCTGCGGCGGGATGAGCTGGTGACGACGCGCAAAGAGGCCCAGACGGTCTACTATTCGCTGCGCAGCCATGAGGTGCGTGAAATGATCAGTTTGCTGCATCGACTTTATTGCAGCGCAGATAAATAAAAAACCGGCACTAAGGCCGGTTTTTTCAGCTTTGATCAGCAGAAGCTGATTAAGCCATAGCTTTGATCTGGGCAGACAGGCGGCTCTTGTGACGAGCAGCTTTGTTCTTGTGGATCAGGCCTTTGGTCGCCATACGATCCATGATCGGCTGAGCAACAGCGAAAGCGGCAGTCGCAGCAGCTTTGTCGCCAGAGGCGATAGCAGCAATGACTTTCTTCAGGTAAGTACGGGTCATGGAACGACGGCTGGCGTTGTGCTGACGGCGTTTTTCTGACTGAAGAGCGCGCTTCTTAGCAGATTTGATGTTAGCCAAGGTAAAACTCCTAAAACTGTCTTAGCGAGTGTATTGAAAAGGCCCGGAAATATGCCCTTCCAACCACATATTGTCAAATGATTTGTGCAAATAAACACCGCCTCCCGGTGGTGTGTCAGTAGGGAGACGGTTAAACTGTCGGCCGATTCTAGCAGCATTCTTTTCATTCTGACAGTTCCAGAGGCCTCGTCTTGAGTAAGAAATTGATCAAATCCGGCATGATAGTGTCCGGAATGACGCTGGCATCCCGCGTAATGGGCTTGGTTCGCGATGTGGTCATCGCAAATCTGCTCGGTGCCGGGGTGGCCGCCGACGTCTTCTTTTTTGCCAATCGCATTCCCAACTTTCTGCGTCGCCTGTTCGCCGAAGGTGCCTTCAACCAGGCCTTTGTTCCCGTGATGACGGAGTACAAGAAAAATGGCGACGAGAGGGAAGTGCGTGAATTGCTGGCGGCGGTTGCGGGCACGCTGGGGGGGATAGTGACTGTGGTCACCCTGCTCGGTGTGCTGGGGTCGGGTGTGCTGACCGCGCTGTTTGGCTGGGGCTGGTTCTGGGACTGGCTGCATGGCGGCCCTGCGGCCGAGAAGTTCGAGCTCGCCAGTCTGATGCTCAAAATTACCTTCCCCTACCTCTGGTTCATCACCTTTACCGCTATGGCGGGGGCCATTCTCAACACCTTCGGCCGCTTTGCGGTCTCGTCGTTCACGCCGGTGTTTCTCAACATCACCATGATTGCGGCGGCCTGGTGGATTGCGCCGCTGATGGACAAACCTGAGATCTCGCTGGCAATTGGTGTCTTTTTGGGCGGTTTGGTGCAGTTTCTGTTCCAGTACCCCTTTTTGCGCCAAATCAACATGCTGGTATGGCCCAAGTGGGGATGGAATCACCCGGGGGTGGTGAAGATCCGCACCCTGATGATCCCCGCCCTGTTCGGGGTATCGGTCAGCCAGATCAACCTGCTGGTCAACACCATGCTGGCTTCGTTCCTGGCGACCGGTGCCATCAGTTACCTCTACTACTCTGATCGCCTGCTGGAGTTCCCCCTCGGGCTGTTTGCGGTAGCCATCAGTACCGTGATCCTGCCTGCGCTGGCGAAGAAGCATGTGGATGCCGATCCGGCCGACTTCTCCCGCACCATGGATTGGGGGGTGCGGATGGTGATGCTGCTCGGCCTGCCCGCCATGATAGGCATTGCGGTCATGCGCGAGCCCATTTTGCGAGTGCTGTTCATGCGCGGCGAATTTGGCCTGCATGAAGTGGCCATGTCGAGCGCCAGCCTGCTGGCCTCCACTACCGGTCTGCTCTCCCTGATGCTGATCAAGGTGCTGGCGCCCGGTTACTACGCCCGTCAGGACACCAAAACGCCGGTGCGGATCGGGGTGATGTCGATGATTGCCAACATGGTCTGCAACCTCATCTTCATCTACCCGCTCGGTTACGTGGGGCTGGCGCTCTCGACCGCCTGCTCGGGTACCCTGAATGCGGCTTTGCTGTTCAAAGGGTTGTACCAGCAGAGCGTCTATCGTCCCTCCCGTCATACCGGCGTGTTCTGCCTCAAGCTGCTGGTCGCCAGCGTGCTGATGGGAGGCGTGCTCGCCTATCTGTCGCCGGATCTGGCCCAGTGGGGCGCATGGAGCATGGGCAAGGCCAGTTTGCAGCTGACCATGCTGCTGTCGCTGGGGGCTGCGGTCTATGCCGTGGTGTTGCTGCTGTTGGGCATTCGGCCGCGTCACCTTAAATCGGGGCAGCAGTAGCCGTGATTCTGTTGCGCCATGGGGATAGTGCCTCATGGCGCCGCAGATGGGCGGGCTTGGGCCCGGATAGTTGAAATCAGGCTATGAGGGCTGACCCTGCCTGCTGCCTGATATATAATCCGCCGATTTCCATGGCAGCAACGCACAAGGCACTGATGGAGCTTATTCGCGGCATTCACAATCTCAAGCCCCGTCACCGGGGATGTGTATTAACCATTGGCAACTTTGATGGGGTTCATCAGGGTCACCATGCGGTATTGGCACGTCTCAAGGAGAAAGCGGCCCAGCTGGGATTGCCCGCCTGCGTCATGCTGTTTGAGCCGCAGCCGCTGGAGCTGTTTGCCGGTAGCGAGGCGCCGGCGCGCCTGAGCCGGTTGCGCGAGAAGTATGAAGCGCTCAAGGGTCTGCAGATCGACCGTATGCTCTGCGTGCGCTTCAGTCACCGCTTTGCCGAGCAGGCGGCCTCGACCTTTATTGAGCAGTTGCTGGTGGAGAAGCTCGGGGTGCGCTACCTGGTGGTCGGCGACGATTTTCGCTTCGGCAAGGGGCGGGAAGGGGACTTCCACCTGCTGGAGGAGGCGGGTCATCGCTTCGGCTTCGAGGTGATCAGTACCCAGAGCTTCCAGCTCGAACGGCAGCGGGTCAGCAGCACACTCGTACGCGAGGCCCTGAAAGCGGGCCGGATGGCGGAGGTGGAGCTGATGCTTGGCCGTCCCTATACCATCAGCGGCCGGGTGGCTCACGGCGACAAGCTGGGGCGTACCATAGGTTTTCCCACCGCCAATCTGGCCCTCAAGCGTCAGGTGATCCCGGTCGGTGGCGTGTTTGCGGTGGAAGTGATATGTTCCGGCAAGACCTTCCCCGGTGTAGCCAATGTGGGTGTACGGCCGACCTTGAGCGGTACACAAGCCAGATTGGAAGTACATCTATTTGATTTTTCTGGTGATCTATATGGTCAGCAGGTCAAGGTGCTGCTTCGCCACAAGCTGCGCGAAGAGCAGAAGTTTGCCTCTTTCACTGCCTTGAAAGAGCAGATCGAACGAGATGCCCTGGCGGCCCGAGCCTGGTTCGGGCTGCCACAATTCAATTTACCCAGCACTCTTTTAGAAAAGAAGGGAACCCAGGACTGATGAGCGACTATAAACACACCCTGAATCTTCCGGAAACCGAGTTTCCGATGCGTGGCGATCTGGCCAAGCGCGAACCCAACATGCTGAAACGTTGGTACGATCAGGATCTCTACGGCGCTATTCGCCGCGCCAAAGCGGGCAAGCCTTCTTTCATTCTGCATGATGGCCCCCCCTATGCGAACGGCAACATTCACATCGGTCACTCGGTCAACAAGATCCTCAAAGACATCATCATCAAGTC
>NZ_CAWNZT010000033.1:6516-11840 GCF_963878965.1 Aeromonas sp. HMWF015
TGTGCCGGGTTGGGATTGCCACGGTCTGCCTATCGAACTGAAAGTGGAAGGCATGGTCGGCAAGCCGGGCGAGAAGGTTTCCGCTGCCGAATTCCGCGCCGAGTGCCGCAAATACGCCAAGACCCAGATCGAAGCGCAGAAGACCGACTTCATCCGTCTGGGTGTGCTGGGCGACTGGGAACACCCCTACCTGACCATGGATTTTGGCACCGAAGCCAACATCATCCGCTCCATGGCCAAGATCGTTGAAAACGGCCACCTGCACAAAGGCTCCAAGCCGGTGCACTGGTGTACCGATTGCGGCTCCGCCTTGGCTGAAGCCGAAGTGGAGTACTACGACAAAAACTCCCCCTCCATCGATGTGCGCTTCAAGGCCGTTGATGAGGCGACCGTTGCCGCCAAGTTTGACTGCGCCGAAGGCCACACCGGCAAGGGGCCGATCTCTGCGGTGATCTGGACCACCACTCCGTGGACCCTGCCGGCCAACCGCGCTATCGCCATGCATGCCGACCTCGACTATGCGCTGGTGCAGGTTGAAGGTGAGCACCCCGAGCGTCTGATCCTGGCCGCCGAGCTGGTCAAGGATGTGATGGATCGCGCCGGTATCGAGAAGTTCCACAATCTGGGTTACGCCAAGGGCGCCGCGCTTGAGCTGCTGCGCTTCAACCACCCCTTCTACAGCTTCGACGTGCCGGTGGTACTGGGTGATCACGTCACCCTGGATGCCGGTACCGGTGCCGTACACACTGCCCCTGGCCACGGTCAGGAAGACTTCGTGGTCGGTCAGAAGTACGGTCTGGAAGTGGCCAACCCGGTTGGCAGCAACGGTGTTTACCTGCCGGATACCGAACTGTTTGCCGGTCAGCATGTGTTCAAGGCCAATGCCTCCGTGATCGAAGTGCTGACCGAGCGCGGCGCCCTGCTGCATCACAAGGTGTTCAACCACTCCTATCCGCACTGCTGGCGTCACAAGACCCCGATCATCTTCCGTGCTACTCCACAGTGGTTCATCAGCATGGAGCAGAAGGATCTGCGCAAGCGCGCACTGGAAGAGATCGAGCGCATCGAGAAGGACGGCATTGCCCAGCAAGGCCAGAGCGGCTGGGTACCGGCCTGGGGTAAAAACCGCATTCAGGCGATGGTCGAGAACCGTCCTGACTGGTGTATCTCCCGTCAGCGCACCTGGGGTGTGCCCATCTCCCTGTTCGTCCACAAAGAGACCCAGGAACTGCATCCGGAATCCGTGCGTCTGATGCATGAAGTAGCCAAGCGTGTCGAGCAGTCCGGCATTCAGGCATGGTGGGATCTGGACAAGGCCGAGCTGCTGGGCGCCGATGCCGACAACTACGAGAAAGTGCCTGACACTCTCGACGTCTGGTTTGACTCCGGTTCTACCCATGCCTCCGTGGTCGATGCCCGTCCCGAGTTCAACGGCAAGCCGGCCGACATGTATCTGGAAGGTTCTGACCAGCACCGTGGCTGGTTCATGTCCTCCCTGATGATCGGCGTGGCCATGAAAGACAAGGCTCCCTACAACCAGGTGCTGACTCACGGCTTCACCGTGGATGGCCAGGGTCGCAAGATGTCCAAGTCCATCGGCAACGTGGTGAGCCCGCAAGACGTAATGAACAAGCTGGGTGCCGACATCCTGCGTCTGTGGGTCGCCAGCACTGACTACACCGGCGAGATGACCGTCTCCGACGAGATCCTCAAGCGCTCTGCCGATGCTTATCGTCGTATTCGCAACACTGCCCGCTTCCTGCTGGCCAACCTGAACGGCTTCAATCCGGCGACCGATATGGTGGCGCCTGCCGACATGGTAGTGGTGGATCGCTGGGCCGTGGGTCGTGCCAAAGCGGTACAGGCCGAGCTCGTGGCTGCGTTCGACGAGTACAACTTCCACGGCGTGACCCAGAAGCTGATGCAGTTCTGCTCCATCGAGATGGGCTCCTTCTATCTGGATGTCATCAAGGATCGTCAGTACACCGCTAAGGCTGACAGCCTGGCCCGTCGCTCTTGCCAGACCGCCCTTTATCACATCGCCGAGGCCATGGTGCGCTGGATGGCGCCGATCATGAGCTTCACCGCTGATGAAATCTGGGCCCTGCTGCCGGGTGAGCGCGGCGAGTTCGTCTTCACCGAAGAGTGGTACGACGGCCTGTTCGGACTGGAAGCGGGTGAAACCCTCAACGACGATTTCTGGGCCGAGATCCTCACCGTGCGTGGTGAAGTGAACAAGGCGCTGGAAGTGGCCCGTGGCGAGAAGCGTATCGGCGGTTCCCTGCAGGCCGAACTGACCCTGTTCGCCAAGCCGGAGCTGGCTGCACGCCTGAACGCCCTGGCTGATGAGCTGCGCTTCGTGCTGCTCACCTCCAAAGCCAAGGTTGTGGAGGCTGACACTGCGCCGGAAGGCTCTGTGGCTACCGAGCGTGATGACCTGTGGCTGAGCGTGGCCCAGTCTGCCGCCGCCAAGTGCGACCGCTGCTGGCACCATGTGGAAGATGTGGGCACCATCGCGGGTCACGAAGAGATCTGTGGTCGCTGTGTGACCAACGTCGAGGGTGACGGCGAAACGCGTCAATTTGCCTGATGAACATGACTCAACATAAAAGCGGCCTGCGTTGGCTGTGGCTGGCAGTGCTGGCCTTTGTACTGGATCAGGCGAGCAAGCTCGCCGTGGTCAAGTTGCTGCCATTTGGTTACCCGGGGGTGGAGATCACCCCCTTCTTCAATCTGGTTCACGTCTACAACAAGGGCGCCGCATTCAGCTTCCTGGCTGATCAGGGGGGCTGGCAGCGCTGGTTCTTCGCGGTGCTGGCTTTTGCCATCTGTGGATTGCTGATCCACTGGTTGCGCAAGCAGTCGGTGACCCAGCGTTGGAGCGGTATCGCCTATTCACTCATCATCGGCGGCGCCCTTGGCAACGTCTTTGATCGACTGGTGTTGGGCCATGTGGTCGATTTCCTCGACTTCTACTGGCAGCGTGCGCACTGGCCGGCATTCAATCTGGCCGACAGTTTTATCTTTATCGGGGCCGCCATGATTGTGCTGGACGGTTTCCGTGGTGAGAAAAAGGAGCAGGCATGAGCCAGCAGATCACCGCTAACAGCAGCGTGCTGTTCCACTTCTCCATCAAGCTGGAAGATGGCTCGGTTGCCGACAGCACGGCGCTGCACGGCAAACCTGCCCGCCTGCGGATGGGCGATGGCAGCCTGACCCCCACCTTCGAGCAGTGCCTGCTGGGGCTGAGCGAAGGGGAGAGCAAGAGTTTCACGCTGGCGCCGGAAGAGGCCTTTGGCCTCTCCAACCCCGACAACATCTACCATCTCGACCGTGCCAAATTTGGCGCCGATGTGGAGCCAAAAGTCGGCACCATCATCCTGTTCGATCAGCCCAATGGCAGCGAGCTGCCGGGCATCATCCGGGCAGTAGCCGGGATGTCGGTGACGGTCGATTTCAACCACCCGCTGGCCGGTCATACCGTCACCTTCGAGGTGGAGATCCTGGATGTTGATGATGAGGAGAAGGTGCATTAATGGATATTCTGCTCGCTAACCCTCGCGGTTTTTGCGCCGGTGTCGATCGCGCCATCAGTATTGTCGAGAGCGCGCTGGAGAAGTTCGGTGCCCCCATCTATGTCCGCCACGAAGTGGTGCATAACCGCTATGTGGTGAACAAGTTGAAAGATGCGGGCGCTGTCTTCGTCGAGGAGCTGGACGAGGTGCCGGACGACAGCATCGTCATCTTCTCTGCTCACGGCGTGGCCAAGACAGTGCGCGAGATGGCAAAGTCCCGCGCCCTCAAGGTATTCGATGCCACCTGTCCGCTGGTGACCAAGGTGCACATGGAGGTGCATCGAGCCAGCCGCAAGGGCTCCGAGGCGGTGCTCATCGGCCACGCCGGTCACCCCGAGGTGATCGGGACCATGGGGCAGTACGAGAATCGCGAAGGCGGCATGTATCTGGTGGAGACGCCTGAAGATGTGGCCAGGCTCAAGGTGAAGAACCCGGATGACCTCTGCTTTGTCACCCAGACCACCCTGAGCGTGGATGAGACCTCTGACGTCATCGATGCGCTGCGCAAGCACTTCCCCAAGATCCAGGGGCCGCGCAAGGACGATATCTGCTACGCCACCCAGAACCGTCAGGATGCGGTGCGGGAGATGGCGGGGCTGGTGGACGCCATGCTGGTGGTGGGGTCTCGCAACTCTTCCAACTCCAACCGTCTGCGCGAGCTGGCCGAGAAGGTGGGTGCCCGAGCTTATCTTATCGACGATGCGTCGATGATCGAGGCGAGCTGGCTGGAAGACGTGAAGGCGATCGGCGTCACTGCTGGCGCATCCGCCCCCGAGGTGCTGGTGCAAAACGTGATTGCCCGCCTGCGGGAGCTGGGTGGCAAGGTGGTCTCCGAGCATCCTGGCCGTGAAGAGAACGTAGTCTTTGAGGTTCCTCCCGAACTTAGAATAATTTGAGTGCAGCCAGGAAGGCTTAAGAATAAAGTGTGTTGATAATGACGCCGGGTTTGTTCATGAGACAGGCTCGGCGTTAAACTTATGAAGCAGTCTGTCACCAAGGATGGGATATGATTGGATACTTTCGTGGCTTTTCTCTTATTGAGTTGATGATTGTCATCGCCATCGTGGCGATTCTTGGCACCATCGCTTATCCCGCCTATCAGCAATATGTGCTGACCAGTCATCGTGTCGAAGCCAAGAGCATGCTGCTCAATGCAGCCAATCGGCAAGAAACCTATTTTATGGATTTCAATCAGTATGCATCCTCTGCTGCTGCTCTTGGTATCAGTAGTGCATCTGAGAATGGTCTGTATCAATTATCCATTGCCGTATCAGGCAACACCTACACCTTGTCAGCCAGTGCTGGCGCGACGACAGCCCAAGCCAAAGATACCGATTGCACGGTGTTTTCCATTAATCAGTTGGGCGTCAAAAGTGCTTCTGGTGCAGCTAGCAATAGTTGTTGGGAATAGCCATGGCCATTCATGTCTCATCACATGAGAAGGGATTTAGCCTGTTGGAGGTGATGATCACCGCAGTCATCCTGTCGCTGGGGCTGCTTGGTCTGGTTGCTTTGCAAACCCATTCAAAATTTGCCAGTTATGAAGCTCGCCAGCGCACTATTGCCAGCTGGCTGGCTAACGATATGGTCGAACGAGTACGGATAAATCGCGATAGCTGGACCGCATCCGGTGCAGTGACCGTTAATCTTGCTGCTAACTTGCCACGCCCGACATGCGCAGCAGCAGATGGCACAATTAGCGCGTGCAGTGCTGCAGATTTACGTAACGCCGACCTTCACTACTGGCAA
>NZ_CAWNZT010000034.1:0-1903 GCF_963878965.1 Aeromonas sp. HMWF015
GCTGGAGCTGTTGACCCAGCAAGACAAGATTGCCAACCGTGCCAAGGATATTTCCGGCCGCATGCTTGGTCGTCGCATGGAGTTCCCCGCCGAAATGCGGACGGATTTCATGGCTTACCTCAAACGTTGTATTGATGCGACCGCTCAGGCCGAGAAAGCGATCGGGGAGCTCGACGAGCTGCTCGAGACCGGCTTCAAAGGACGGGAAGTGGAAATGGTTGCCGAGATGATCCACCAGCTGGATCTGATCGAGGACGATACAGACACCATGCAGATCGGACTGCGCCAACAGCTGCAAGCGGTTGAGCACAATTACAATCCGATCGATGTGATGTTCCTTTACAAGATCCTCGAATGGGTAGGTGACCTGGCAGATCAGGCCGAGCGCGTAGGCGCCCGTCTGGAACTGATGCTGGCTCGTTCGTAATCGACTGACTGGGTAAACACTACTAATGGACATTATCGCGAATTACGGCACCACTCTGGTGCTCGTGGCGGCCTTGTTCGGCTTTTTGATGGCTTGGGGCATTGGCGCGAATGACGTGGCCAACGCCATGGGAACATCGGTCGGCACCAAATCCCTGACCATCCGTCAGGCGATCATCATTGCCATGATCTTCGAATTTGCCGGTGCCTATCTGGCCGGTGGCGAAGTGACGGCCACCATCCGTAACGGCATCATCGACAGCAATGCGTTTGTCGATAGCCCGGACCTGCTGGTGCTCGGCATGATCGCCTCCCTGCTGGCGGCAGGTGCCTGGTTGATCCTCGCCTCCTACTTCGGCTGGCCGGTCTCTACCACTCACTCCATCATCGGCGCCATCGTCGGTTTTGCGGTGGTGAGCATTGGCCCGGAAGCGGTGCAGTGGAGCAAGTTTGGCGGCATCGTTGGCTCCTGGGTCATCACCCCGGCCATCTCCGGTGTCATCGCCTACTTCATGTTCATCAGCGTGCAGAAGCTTATCTTCAACACCGATGACCCGCTGAACAACGCCAAGCGCTATGTACCGTTCTACATGTTCCTGACTGCGCTGGTAATCTGTCTGGTGACCATCAAGAAGGGGCTGACCCACGTTGGTCTGCACCTGACCGATGGCGAGGGCATTCTGCTCTCCATCGCCATCTCCATCGCAGTGGCGTTTGCTGGCTGGATCTACATTCGCGGTCAGAAGTACAACCCGCAGGATGACAGCAAGATGCACTTCGCCAACGTGGAGAAGGTGTTCGGCATCCTGATGGTGATCACCGCTTGTGCCATGGCCTTTGCCCACGGTTCCAACGACGTGGCCAACGCCATTGGCCCGCTCTCTGCGGTGGCCTCTATCGTGGCTTCCGGTGGTGAAATTTCCGGTCAGGCTGCCATTGCCTGGTGGATCCTGCCGCTCGGTGGCATAGGTATCGTGATCGGTCTGGCGACCATGGGCGAGAAGGTGATGGCGACGGTCGGTACCGGCATCACTCACCTGACCCCGAGCCGTGGTTTCGCCGCCCAGTTGGCGACTGCCGCGACCGTGGTGATTGCCTCCGGCACCGGTCTGCCCATCTCCACCACCCAAACCCTGGTCGGTGCTGTGATGGGTGTCGGTCTGGCGCGCGGTATTGCGGCGCTGAATCTGGGTGTACTGCGCAACATCGTGGTCTCCTGGATCATCACTCTGCCTGCAGGTGCCATCCTGGCTATCGCCATCTTCTACGTGCTGCAGGCCTGCTTCTCCTAATCGAAGCGACATTCAGCAAAAAGCCCGAGTCATCGACTCGGGCTTTTTTTATTGTGCGCGGGAGCTGAGGTGCTGCTCCCTTTGCATATCAGCCTTAGAGGCTGGCGCAGATCTGCCACAGATCGTACTGGATAGCGGCGGCGGTCACTTCCCGACCCGCCCCCGGCCCCTGAATCACCAGTGGG
>NZ_CAWNZT010000035.1:0-10569 GCF_963878965.1 Aeromonas sp. HMWF015
TTTGTAAGTTGTGAAACTAAATTACATAAATTACTTTCACTTTCTGCTGCTTTGCTGTACAGTTGTCTGCGTAGGGTACAGAGGTAAGATGTTCTATCTTTCAGACCTTTTATTTCACGTAATTGAATGTGGCTGAATAGCTGCCCCGATGAGGTTCTCGTCGGGGTGTTTTTTTATGCGCGCCATTTAGAGTAAATGCTTTAAATTGGCGATGCATTTGATAGAATGAGGCTGCTTCTTGAGGAATACCTGTCGTCTGGTACTCAAGATTCAGCTTCTTCCCAATTTTTTGAACTTATTATTTCAGGCTGGATGGCATCACTGTCGTCCGGCCTCATTTTTATCCCTTTCGGTTAGATCTTGTAATTAAATTTCATTTTTGTCTCTTTTTGTGATTCTTGTTCGTTTTGAAAGAACGAATTTGAAAACGCTATCAACGCCTACTTAAGTTAATTATTCGTGTGAATTAACTGCCTATCTATATGAACTTTAAGCAGTATTGGATATAGCAGGGGGAGGCGAATGCGGGGTATTTGTCATGAGGCAGGTGAAAGCAGTAATCTGAAACCCTTTCAATCAGCGGAGGAGTGCTCCGCCAATTGCAAGGAGAGCGAGGAGTAGATTACTCCTCGGCAGGTTGCTGTTCATCAGCGTCCAGCAGGTCGGTATCGTCACCACTGACGTACCATTCGGTCAGGGTTTGCGCCAGCTTCTCCACACCGATATGGGTGAGGGAGGAAAACGCTTCGACCTGGATCTGGGAACCGAGGTTGGCAACGGCCTGGCGCACCTTGATCACCTGGTTGTTGCGCGGGCCGGGGCTCAATTTGTCAGCCTTGGTCAGCAGCAGCATGACGGGCAGCTGACGGTGCGAGCTCCACTCCAGCATGTTCATGTCGGTATCTTTGAGCGGGTGGCGGATGTCCATCAGGATCACCAGACCTTTCAATGACTCACGTCGCTGCAGATACTCTGCCAGTGACTTTTGCCACTTGAGCTTCATTTCCAGCGGAACTTGCGCATAACCATAACCCGGCAAGTCGACCAGACGCTTGCCCGGTTCCAGCTCAAACAGGTTGATCAGCTGGGTACGACCGGGTGTCTTACTGGTGCGCGCCAGGTTCTTGTGTTTGGTTAAGGTGTTCAATGCAGATGACTTACCGGCGTTGGAACGGCCGGCAAACGCGATCTCGACACCCCCATCATTTGGCAGGTGACGGATGTCGGGTGCGCTGGTCACAAAATGCACCTTATTGAAATTCAGAGTTTGTGTATCCAACGTAAATTCCCCATGGAGATAGAGGGTTATAGAGTTACTTTTTTGTAAAATGGTGTAAAATAGCGTCGCTTAAACGCGTTTATTTTAACATGCCTTCAGCGGCATGGGATCTGGAAGCCTAATAACGAAAAGTTGGAACGCCATGAAGAACCTAGTCATTACTCTTGCTCTGATGGTTGGCGTAACGGGGATGGCACAAGCCAAGGGCGATGCCGCTGCGGGACAGACCAAGGCTGCCGTTTGTGCGGCTTGTCATGGACCGGACGGAAACAGCCTGGTTGATATGTACCCCAAAATTGCTGGTCAGCACGCATCATATATCAAAAAACAGTTAGTTGAACTGAAGGCTGCCGCTTCTGGTCAAATTGGCCGGGTTGCGCCAGTGATGGGGCCGATGGCGTTACCTTTGTCGGAACAGGACATGGATGACCTGGCGGCTTATTTCTCCAGCCTGAAGGTTACCCCTATCGCTGTCCCTGACGACGTGGTCGAAGCGGGCAAGGCACTCTATATGGGTGGTGACATGAGTCGCGGTCTGGCAGCTTGTACGGCTTGCCATGGTCCCCGTGGCTCTGGTGTCGAACAGGCGAAGTATCCCAACCTGTCCGGCCAGCATCCTGCCTATATCAAAGCTCAGCTCACCGCATTCCGTGCCGGGACGCGTGACAACGATCCGAATGGCATGATGCGGGACGTTGCCAAGAAACTGACTGATCAGGATATCGAAGCTCTCTCCAAATATGTGGCGGGTCTGCACTGATATAGTCGATACGGTCGATTTGAGTTGAAACGGGGAGCCTGGGCTCCCCGTTGTTTTTATGGCTTTCAGATAATTCTCGGTTTAATCCCCCCGTTCTGTAAGAGATCTCCCATTCTCAAGGCAGGCCAAGGCTCATAAAATTGCATAAAATATTAAATAATCATTATTTATCAATAAATTATATGAATATTGATATCTTTCGACATGTTGAGAATGTTTTGAGTGGATTGAGCCGCTTTATAGAGTTGGTACAGTAGGCTTAATGGATTCACCCACGGATTGGGTGGCGGTTTCACGACAGGGTGTTGTGAGCAGAGGATGGCTGGCGTGGCGGGATGCCATGGGCTCGGATGAGCTGGCAAAGGATTGAAGGATCAGGATGGTGACCATCTCCGGAGCGGGATGGGGGTGCGGGATGCAGACTCCCCGGCACGATGGCAGGATGCGGTCGAGACGGGTCAAACAGGCACACGCACATTCAGGAACGACCAATATAAGGTCAGGATGACCACACAACGATATGATGCGGCGACAAGTTGTCACGGAGAGGACGAAACAGATTGTTTTGCCATTCAGGATGGCGCACGCATGAACATATCAAGGCAGCTTCGGCTGCCTTTTTTCTTTTGGGTCATTAACCCGATCAGCCATTCTGTGTCAAAATACCAGCAACATGCCCAGAGGATACCGATCCTGCGGTGTTCAGTGGCCTGATTGGGCCTGATTGGTGCGGGATCCTGCTCTTGTTCCAGCCTTACTGTTCCTCGCATCGTATCCCACCGGGTGAGATCATCCCGGGTACGGGTCAAACCAGTTATTTTCGGAGTTAGCCATTCATGTCTGCCAAACAACCCACTCGCAAGCCTACTGGCAAGCGCAAAGAATCTGATGTCAGTGCTCAGGAAGGCCGTGAGCGTAAACGGGCAGCCAAGCGCAAAGGCCTGAAGGCTGGTTCTCGTCAGCAAGTTGAACAGCCGAAGAGCAAGTCTGGCAATAGCCAGTCCAAAGATCCGCGTATCGGTTCCCGCAAGCCGGTGGTACTGGTGGTGGATGACAAACAGAAGAAGCCGACAGCCCCCAAGGCGGTGAAAGAGAAGAAGCTGGTGATGACCCCCGAGCAGGAGCTGGCTTCCATCGAAAACGATGACCGCTTGAATGATCTGCTGGATCGTCTTGATGCCGGTGAAACCCTGGAAGCGGCCGAGCAGGCCTGGGTTGATCAGCGCGTCGACCGTTATCAGGAGCTGATGGATGAGTTGGGCATCATCGACAACGACGATGATGAAGATGACGAGCTGCCGTTTGATGATGGCGATGACGCCGAGTTCGACGAGCAGAAACCGGCCTCCGAAGAGGAGTTGTGGGACCGTTTCAACCAGGTCGATTTCAAGCCGGAACCCAAGCCTGAGCCGAAGAAAAAGTGATGAGTGGATGGATGCTGGCCGCCCTGTTGGGCGGCCTGATTTTGTCAGGATTGGCCATCTATGCAGGCATGCTGCTGGCCAGGCTGAGACGACAGCAAGCGATGCAGTGGCAGGCGATTACCGCTCGCAATGAACGAATTCTGGAGAGCGTGCGGGTCATTGCTCATGCGGTGCAGGAGGGGCAGTGCGATTACTCCGAAGGCGCCATTCGGCTGACCAATCTGCTGGATGCGTTGCAGATCAAGGGGGGGCGGGCGTTCGTTGCCGAGTTCCCGGGTCTGTACGGGCTGTATGAGAAGGTGAAAGATATGCCGACTCATGAGGCCAGACGCGCCCTCAAGCGCAATGAAGTGATGAAGATGGATCTCGAACGCAGCGGCTACGAGGCCGAGCTGGAGGCTCAGATCCTCAAGGATGTGGCCCAGCTGAAGGATTTTCAGTTAGGTCGGTGAGCCAACAATAACAACAAGAGAGGAAGCGAGCGTGCAAGCAGAACAGATTGTGTGGGATCAGGCCCTGATCGAAAAATATAACTACAGTGGCCCGCGATACACCTCTTATCCCACTGCGCTGGAGTTCAACGAGAGCTTCGGCTATCCGGATTTTGTCCGCGCTGCCGGCCAGTATCCCGAGCGCAATCTGTCGCTCTACGTGCATATCCCTTTCTGTCACAAGCTCTGCTACTACTGCGGCTGCAACAAGGTCATTACCCGCCATCAGCACAAGGCTGACGAGTATCTCGACTACCTGGAGCAGGAGATCAAGGCGCAAGCCCCGCTCTTCAAGCACCGTCTGGTCACCCAGCTGCACTGGGGGGGTGGAACACCCACCTATCTGGATGAAGCACAAACGCGCCGTCTGATGGCCATGCTGCGTGAGCACTTCCATTTCGCCGAAGAGGGGGAGTTCAGCATCGAGGTCGATCCGCGCGAGATTGCCATTACCATGCTGGATGTGCTGCGAGACGTCGGCTTCAATCGCATCAGCCTTGGGGTGCAGGACTTCAACAAGGATGTACAGGTTGCGGTCAACCGCGAGCAGGACAACGACTTTATTAAAGCCATGTTGGAACGAGCCCGTGAACTTGGCTTCCGCTCGACCAACCTCGACCTTATCTATGGCCTGCCGCATCAGGATCGTGCCAGCTTCCACCATACGTTGGAAGAGGTGCTCAAGACGGATCCGGCGCGCCTCTCCATCTTCAACTATGCCCATCTGCCGAGCCGCTTTGCCGCCCAGCGCAAGTTGAAAGAGGTGGATATGCCAGCTCCGCAGGAGAAGCTGGCCATGTTGCAGGATACTATCGCCTTCCTCACCGGTCAGGGTTACCAGTTCATCGGCATGGACCATTTTGCCAAACCAGATGACGAACTGGCGGTCGCGCAGCGCGAGGGTAAGCTGCACCGCAACTTCCAGGGCTATACCACTCAAGGTGATTGCGATCTGCTGGGGCTGGGGGTCTCCTCCATCAGCATGATCGGGGATGCCTACTCGCAGAATCAGAAAGAGCTCAAAACCTATTACGGTCAGGTTGAGGAGTTGGGGCATGCCCAGTGGAAAGGCTGCTCGCTCAATCAGGATGACCTGATCCGCCGTGAAGTTATCAAGCGCCTTATCTGCGATTTTCGTTTGAACTTCACCACCATTGAGCAGACATTTGGCTTGGATTTCAAAGAGTACTTCGCCGAGGATCTCAAGCTGCTACAGACCTTTATCGATGATGGGCTGGTGCGCATGACTGATGCCGGGCTTGAGGTATCTTCCACAGGACAGCTGTTGATCCGCAATATCTGCATGTGCTTCGACGTCTACCTGCGCAACAAGGCTCGCCAGCAGCAGTTTTCTCGTGTGATATAAGCGTGTTTGCCGATCAGAAAACAGAGAAGGGCGCCATCGTGGCGCCCTTCTCATCTGTATTTTTGCTTAAGCAGCGGGTCGGGAAGGTTCTGGTAAGAACTCTCTGCGCTGAGGCAAGCAATTGAGAGCCAAGCAAGGGGACGGTGAAATGCAGATAAAAAGATGGGGGCGACTTGCGTCGCCCCCGGTAGTCGTATCGCTCAGATCCTTGAACGAAGTTGCTCCCTGCAATCCCTGACTGTTTACCTCTTCCTTTAGGTTTCCCCTTCCCAATCCTTTGGGGTGTCCTTTAGCCATCTTGGCCTGACGAGTCATCCTGTCCCGTCGCACTTTCTCCGTCCTGGGAGGTGTCCTTTACCACATCCTGTGGTGAGTCCATTTGCCCAACCCTGGCAGCCAGTCTTCCTGACCGACTTCATTGCGTCCGTGCATGAGTAACTATAAGGATTTTCTAACCGGCTACAACGCCAGATTGGAAAACGTTTTTGTCATTAGCTGTTTCGAAAGTGGTGAGTTTCGATTTATTCATTTATAAACAGCTAGTTAAGTTTCTCGTCTTCATGTTTTAAGATCTTATCTTCCGATTATCTCGGGGATCTTTTCGGCTGTTGGCTTACATATGGAATGGCAGATCTCTTACAGCGCGTTTTGGTTGCTTCAGAAACAGATTTTGCAGTCTGATGATGGTCATTCGGGGTGAGTTGGTGAGGCACACAAAGAGCGGCTGAATGGAGAAATTATGAGCGCTGGTTGAGCCGATCATAGATGGTCTGGCGCTCTTCAGGAGTCAGCGAAGAGAAGTAGTGGGTAAAGAGGCGCAGCAACAGGGACTTGTTCATGCCATCTTGCTGGGTCAGATTACCCAGCTCGTCGATGGCCACCGTGCTCATGGAGAAGGTGGCCTTTTTGTAGCTGGGCTTCAGGTGCTCGCCACTCTCGATAAAGGCCAACGCCGACAAGGCCTCATCACGATGCAGGCCCAGTTCGAGGCTGACCACCTTGGGTTTGCCCTTGGCGTAGAACTCCGCATCTTCGATAAATTCGTCAACGGTGAACTTCTTCTGGTGATGCAACTGGTGCTTTTTCTTCAGATCAGCCAGACCCATCTCACACCCCCACTTGCAGGAACTCTTTGGCGATGGCCCGGATCTCTTCGGCGGATTTGCCATCCGGCTCGATCTCCATCACCGACAGTCCCTTCTCTTCGCTGTCGTCATAGACGTTGCGGCCATAGGTGATGGCGTTTAGGACGTCGACACCGAACGAGGAGCAAACCTCTTTCGCTTCCAGAATGCGTTTTACCTGATTGGGCAGGGCGGGGCACTGGGTCAGCACTACGGCTGCATTGAGGGTCGGGTTGACCATCTTGCAGGTGGTGATGAGATCTTCCATGTGGGGCAGGGTCTTGAGGTCGCGACGTTTCGGGCGCAAGGGGATCAGGGCGTGGGTGGCGACAGCCATAGTGGAGCGCAGTGCCCGGTTGTCTTGCCCGCCGCAATCGACGATGACGTAGTCGTAGCGGTTTTTCAGGCTGAGCAGGTCGTTGCGAATATTGCCATAGAGCTGTACGCAGTTGATTTGTGGCAGCTCCGGGTTGTCATTGCGCTCCTGAATCCAGTCAGAGGTGGTGCGCTGCGGGTCGCAGTCGACCAGTAACACCTCCCCCTGAAATTGGGATCTGAGGTAGACCGCCAGATTTTGTGCCAGGCAGCTCTTGCCACTCCCCCCCTTCTCTCCACCGACCAACAAGATCATGACGTTCCCCTATCCATGAGAAAACCGCTGATTTCAGTATAGGAGGGGCCTGTCTCATCACAAGGCGAGAGGAGTGATGCTCCTCTCGTTGTTTCGACTAGTAATGAACGCTGCCTCCCTGCCAGCGGCAGACATAGTCAGGCACCAGCATTTGAGGGGCCTTGTCGACATGGCATACCACCATGGGCATGGCAGGGGCTCCTTCAGCCTGACTGAGGGTGGGGAGCGCAGAGAGCAGCAAAGTCGCGAGCAACAGCATGGGTTTCATTTTCATAACAACTCCTTGGTAGTGCCATTTATGTGTGATCTGGATCACTTTTTGAGTTAAGTCGAGGTTGGCGCCAGCGCAAGGTGAGACGAATAAATTCAATTAATGAAAAAAGTATCAAAAGGCGTTGTGGTGACCGACGAGGATGGCTGCCCACCTTGATGCGGACTTTGTGCATATTAAGTTGAACTGCACAAAGAGGTGATGACTTATAAGGCCGAGCCTGATGGGGTTGGCATCAATGCCATGATCTGGAACAAGAAAAGATTTATGCAGTGAATGTGGTAGATGTGAGTATTTATTTCTCCCGCGTTCCTCCCGTCACGGCGATGTATTCAATACCTAGGGAGTAATATTCAAATTCTATTTGTAAAGTTATTTACAGTAATGATTTTTAACGGTTTTTGTTATTTGCATTTAATCACTCCAGTGAACTGGTATGAATAAAAAATGAATCAACCTGAAATATAGCGGGGTGTTTTTGCATGGTTATTCGGTGAGCTTTGTGTGGAAAATGCGCAATTTGCTACCGGGGTCATAGATTGGATGGTGAATATATTCAGTTCTGAGTGAATGTGATCAATGTCTAAGTTTGTCGTTATTCGCAGGGCTAACCTCGGTCTCGAAAGGCAAGGGCAGGATAGAACATAAGCCGATTACCCTACATAAAGAATATCCCGCCTTAGCCACGAGCATGAATAGAAGGAATCTATTCAATCACTCGCAGGGACCACTGCTAGACGGAATATAATCATGAGCAAATTTTATGTAGGTTCTGAAGTTGGCCAATTGCGCCGTGTCATGTTGCACCGCCCCAACCTCAGTCTGAAGCGTCTGACTCCTTCCAACTGCCAGGATCTGCTGTTCGATGACGTCCTGTCTGTTGAACGCGCCGGTCAGGAGCACGACAAATTCGCTCAGGTACTGCGCGATCAGAATGTCGAAGTTTTCCTGCTGACCAATCTGCTGGCCGAGACTCTGGATGTGCCGGAAGCCAAAACATGGCTGCTGCAACATCAGGTCTCCGACTATCGCCTCGGCTCTTCTTTTGCCAACGACGTGCGCTGCTTCCTGGCTGACATGCCGCACCGTGAACTGGCCCGCATTCTCTCCGGCGGCCTGACCTACTCCGAGATGCCCTACAGCGGCGTCAACATGGTAGTGGGCATGCACGCTCCGACCGATTTCATCATCGAGCCGCTGCCCAACCACCTCTTTACCCGTGACACCTCCTGCTGGGTTTACGGTGGCGTCTCCATCAACCCGATGGCCAAGCCGGCTCGTCGCCGCGAGACCAACCATGTGAAGGCCATCTACCGCTGGCACCCGATGTTTGCCGGTCAGGACTTCATCAAGTACTTCGGTGACGAGGAGCGTGACTACGACAACTCCACCATCGAGGGTGGCGACGTACTGGTTATCGGCCGCGGCGCCGTGCTGATCGGTATGTCCGAGCGCACCACCCCGCAAGGTGTCGAGCACCTGGCTCGCAGCCTGTTCAAACACGGTCAGGCTAAACAGGTCATCGCCATGGAGCTGCCGAAACACCGCAGCTGCATGCACCTGGATACCGTGATGACCCACATGGATATCGACACCTTCTCCGTCTATCCGGAAGTGATCCGCAAGGATGTGCAGTGCTGGAGCCTGACTCCGGGCGGCGCCACCGGCATGAACATCAAGGAAGAGGGTTACTTCGTCACTGCTATCGAGAAAGCGCTGGGCGTGGATCAGCTGAAGATCATCACCACTGGCGGTG
Organism: Aeromonas sp. HMWF015; assembly: GCF_963878965.1. NCBI lineage: Bacteria > Pseudomonadati > Pseudomonadota > Gammaproteobacteria > Aeromonadales > Aeromonadaceae > Aeromonas > Aeromonas sp. HMWF015. The sequence continues at coordinate 9,103 of NZ_CAWNZT010000035.1, forward strand.
ACAGCTTCGAAGCCGAACGTGAGCAGTGGAACGACGCCAACAACGTGCTGACCGTGCGTCCCGGCGTGGTGGTGGGTTACGAGCGCAATACCTACACCAACGAGAAGTATGACAAAGCCGGTATCACAGTTCTCTCCATCCCGGGTGATGAACTGGGCCGTGGCCGCGGCGGCGCCCGCTGCATGAGCTGCCCGATGGAACGCGACAGCATCTGATGAGACGGCGTGGCGCCGGCAGAAGCTGGCGCCACACAGAACCAAACTCGAGATTAACCACTATGAAAAAACCAACTGTCGTCGTCGCTCTGGGTGGCAATGCTCTGCTCCGTCGTGGTGAGCCACTGGAAGCGGATATCCAGCGCAAGAACATCGCAACGGCCGCCAAGACCATCGCCCTGATCGCTCAGGAGTACAACGTGGTGCTGGTGCATGGCAACGGCCCGCAAGTCGGCCTGCTGGCCCTGCAGAACAGCGCCTACACCAAGGTATCCCCCTATCCGCTGGATGTGCTGGGTGCCGAGTCCCAGGGCATGATCGGCTACATGCTGATTCAGGAACTGAAAAACCTGATGCCGAGCCGCAACGTCACCGCGCTGCTGACTCAGGTGCAGGTCGATCCCAAGGATCCGGCATTCGCCAACCCGACCAAATTTATCGGCCCTGTTTACGAAGAGGCTGAAGCCCGCACTCTGGCAGAAGAGAAGCACTGGGTCGTCAAGGCTGACGGCAAGTTCTTCCGCCGCGTAGTGCCATCCCCGCTGCCCCAGCGCATCGTCGAAGGCGACGCTATCGAAACCCTGATTGCCCAGGGCCACCTCATCATCTGTACCGGTGGTGGCGGCATCCCTGTGACTTGGGATGGCCAGAGCCTGACCGGTATCGAAGCCGTCATCGACAAGGACATGTCTGCCGCCTATCTGGCCAAGCAGATCAAGGCCGACGCCCTGCTGATCCTGACCGATGCCGATGCCGTCTATCTGGATTGGGGCAAACCGACCCAGCATCCGCTGCGGGTCACCAGCCCGGACGAGCTGGCCGGGGTCAAGTTCGACGCAGGTTCCATGGGGCCGAAAGTCGAAGCCTCCTGTGAATTTGTCAAAGCGACCGGCGGTATGGTCGGCATCGGCTCGCTGGAAGATGGCCTCGCTATCCTCAAGGGTGAAGCCGGCACCAATATCGTCGCCACCCGCACCGTACATGCGTAATTACCGATATCTGTACTGAGAATGCGTAGTCAACACTACTGCCCGAACTGGTCTGAAACATATATAGAGAGAACTCATCATGGCTTTTAATCTGCGTAACCGTAACTTCCTGAAACTGCTGGACTTCACCCCGCGCGAAATCCAATACATGATCGACCTGGCCATCGACCTGAAGAAAGCCAAATACGGTGGCTACGAGCGCAAGCATCTGGTCGGCAAGAACATCGCCCTGATTTTCGAGAAGACCTCTACCCGCACCCGTT
>NZ_CAWNZT010000036.1:0-13626 GCF_963878965.1 Aeromonas sp. HMWF015
CGGCCCCCACTCTTCCCCTGCTCGGCTTCGCCGCCTGGAGCGGCACCGGCAAGACCACCTTGCTGGAGCAGTTAATCCCCCTGCTGGTGGATCGCGGCCTGCGCATCGGGGTGCTCAAACATGCCCACCACGACTTTGATATCGACCAGCCGGGCAAAGACAGCTATCGCCTGCGCAAGGCGGGTGCCCAGCAGATGATGGTCGCCTCCCGTCGTCGTCATGCTCGCATTACTGAAACAACGCACGGCGAGACGGAACTGGCCGAAGCTGATTTTCGCCAGCTGCTGGCCAGCTTCGATCAGACAGAGCTCGATCTGCTCTTGGTCGAGGGGTTCAAGCACGAGCACTTCCCGAAAATCGAGCTGCACCGCGCCGAGATTGGCAAGCCGCTGCTCTTCCCCGAAGACAGCGACATCATTGCGCTGGCCAGCGATCAGCCCCAACAGAGTGGCGAACAACAGCAGACAAGCCTGCCCCGACTCGATATCAACGATTTGGCGGCTATCGCCGACTTCGTCTGCCGCTGGCTTGACGGCTGCCAGAGCAAGGAGCCGGAGGCGGGCAAGGGCTTTCTCTCGGTCGAGGCGGCCCGCAACGCCATTCTGGCGGCCCTCACCCCGAGCACGGCCTGCAGCGACAAACCGCTGGCCCAATGCCACGGCGCCGTGCTGGCCGCCGATCTGATAAGCCCCATCAATGTGCCGCCCCACGCCAACTCGGCGATGGATGGCATCGGCCTTCGCAGCGACGATCTCGCCGCCGGCCGCTGGCAACTGGTGGGGGAAGTACTGGCAGGCCAGCAACGCCATGAACCGGTGCTGGCCGGTCAGGCTGTGCAGATCATGACCGGTGCCCCGCTGCCCCCCGGTGTCGATACCGTGGTGATGCGTGAAGAGACGCTGATTGAAGGTGAGTGGGTTACGGTCACCGCACCGATCCGGGCGGGACAGAATGTACGCCTCGCCGGTGAAGATCTCGCCAAGGGCGCGGTCGCCATCCCGGCCGGGACCTGGCTGGGTGCCCCCCAGCTGGGGCTGGCGGCATCACTCGGTCAGGCCTGTCTCACGGTGCGCACCCCGCTGAAGGTGGCGCTGTTCAGTACCGGCGACGAGGTGCAGGCCCCGGGCGAGCAGCTCGCCCCCGGCCATATCTTCGACAGCAACCGCTTCACCCTGATGGCCCTTATCCGCGCCGCCGGGTGCGAGGTGATGGACCTTGGCATCATTCCCGATGACAAGACCATTCTGCGCCAGCAGCTGGAGCAGGCCGCCGCCAGTGCCGATCTGGTGCTGAGCTCTGGCGGGGTCTCGGTGGGCAACGCCGACTTTATCAAGCTGGTGCTGGCAGAGCTCGGCCAGATCGATTTCTGGCGCATCCAGATGCGGCCGGGACGCCCGCTCGCCTTTGGCAAGCTGGGGCAGACCCCCTTCTTCGGCCTGCCGGGTAATCCGGTGGCGGCGATGATCTGCGTGCTGCAGTTTGTCGAGCCCGCCATCGCCCGCTTGCAGGGCAAGCGGTGGCAGCCGCTGCGCCTCTCGGCACTGGCGGACGAGAAGATGAAGAGCCGCCCGGGGCGCACCGAGTTTCTGCGCGGCATCTTTCATCAGGACCGTAACGGCCAACTGCGGGTGCGCACCACAGGGCCACAGGGCTCCGGCATTCTCAGCTCCATGGCCGATGCCAACTGTCTGATTGAAATCGTACCGGACCAACCCGGGATCGCCGTTGGCGAGCGAGTCTGGATCCATCCCCTGCAGGGACGACTGGCCTAAATCCCGACGGGGCGTCGGCCGGATGCACGGCGCCCCGTCCCCCACCTGACAGGAGGCAGACCGTGCGTCTTGATGCCCCCCTCTCCCGACTCGATCTGCTGGTCTATGGCCGCTATCGGATCGTCCATGGCCTGCGTATTGCGCTCGCCTTTATGCTCACCTTTCTGCTGACCCGCGAGCTGAAACTGCCGGAGAGCACCTGGCCGCTGATAACCTTGGTGGTGGTGATGGGCCCCATCTCGTTTTGGGGCAATGTGCTCTCCCGCGCCCTGCAGCGGGTGGTGGGCACCATCTTCGGCGCCAGTTGCGGGGTGGTGGCGCTCTATCTCGAGATCTACTCGCTACCGCTTACCCTGATCTGGTGCGGCTGCATCATGTTCCTCTGCGGCTATCTGGCCCTCGGCAAGCGCCCCTATGTGGGGCTGCTGATCGGTATCACGCTGGGGGTCACCATGGGGGCCATGCCGGGGGATATAGAGACGGCGCTGTGGCGCAGTGCCGACGTGATACTGGGCTCCCTGCTGGCGCTGCTCTTTTGCAGCATCTATCCCCAGCGGGCCTACAGCCACTGGCGGCTGCAACTGCACCAGATCCTGCAGCAGTCGGGGCGGCTCTATCACACCCACCTCTCCCCCAATGTGCTGGAGCGCCCGCGCCTCAAGCACAATCTCTCCCAGTTGCTGGCACAGACCGGCAAACTGCGGGCCCTGCTGGCCCCTGCGGCCAAGGAGACACGCCACAGCATCGCCCTGTTTGATGCGGTGCAGGTCACCATGCGCAACACCCTCTGCACTCTGGAGATGCTGGCCAACACCTACTGGAACGATCGGGAGAGCCACTTCCTGATGCAGAGCACGGCTGCGCTGCAAGCCTGCCATATGGCCACCGAGGAGGCGATCAACCAGCTTGCCCTGATGATGCAAACCGGCGATGGTCGCGGCGCAGATGCCGCCATCGCCCGCCTGCACGAGGTGGCGACCCAGGTATCGCTCCCCCCCAATACCGAGGCAGCCATCAATGGCTACCTCTGGCTCAACGTGCAGCTGACCGAACAGCTCACCCACCTGCGCCGCCTGCTGGGGCTGATCCTCACCCCGCCCCATCGCAAGCAGCCCGACTAGACCCAATGCAAAACGCCCCGCAGTTGCGGGGCGTTTTGCTGTCTGACTGGCCGTTTGGGCCATGAAGGCAGCAAATCTTAACTGGCATTGGCCAGCGGCTGCTCGGTGGTAAGGTAGAGGGAGAAATCCTGAATACCCGCCTGCAGGGCCGCAAAACAGTCGGGGTCTATCGCGGTGCCCAGATTCTCCGCCATCATCTCCAGCGCCTGCGGCACAGGGATGGCGCCGCGGTAGGGGCGTTTGGCGGTGATGGCATCGAAGATGTCGGCCGTGGTGATGATGCGCGTCTCAAGGGTGATCTCGTCCCCTTTCAGCCCCTTGGGGGAGCCCTTGCCATCAAGCCGCTCATGGTGGGCACCCGCCACTTGTGCCAGCTCCTCGAAGGCACCGATACGGCTCAGGATCTCCTCGGTGTAGGCGGCATGCATCTGCACCGCCGCCCACTCCTTCACATCGAGCTTGCCCGGTTTGTCGAGAATGGCGTTGCTCACCCCGAGCTTGCCCACGTCATGGAGCAGGGCACCCCGCTTGAGCCAGCGTCGACGCGGCTCGGACAAGCCCATCTGGGTGGCAAGAATGTCGGTATAGAGCGCTACCCTGCCGCTGTGACCCGCGGTGTAGAGACTTTTGGAGTCCACCACCTGCCCGAAGGCCGCCGCGATTTCATCCAGATAATCTTCATCCAGCGCCACCTCCCCCTGCCCGGCCGGGTGGACCAGCACCCACTCGGTCAGTCGGGGATCGGCCAGTCCTTGCCAGAACTCCTCGTCGGCCAGCGCTTCAAATTCGCGAACCAGTGCCGGATCAAACCAGCTGCCGCGGCGCTCGCGTAGCTCCTTGAGCGCCGCCTCCGGGCCTGCGGCCGCGTGAAACACATCCACCACCTGACAGAGCAGGGCAATGCGGGAGAAGAGCGGGATCGCCTCGCCAGCCAGTTGCAGGGGCCGACCTTTGCCATTCCAGTGTTCATCGAGAGAGAGGATGCCATCGGCCACCTCGTCACTGAAACGCAGCTGGCGAGCAATATCCGCCCCCCGATGACAGCGGGTTTGGATCAGTTCGTTGGCAATCTGGTCGCCGTTGCGAAAGATATGAAACAGACTGCGAAAACGTCCCAGCAGATCCGCCTGCAAGCCGGTGTGGCCCAGCACGAAGTTGACTACCTCGGAGAGGGAGCCATCCACCAGCTTGAAATCGCGTTTGAAGTGAAGATCGTCGGTGAGATAGAGCTCGCAGATGCGGGCAGCATTGCTGCTGCACCCAAGATCCTTAAGCAGGAGCGTGTAGTAGAGATCATGGCGCAGCCGGGCATCCAGTCCCAGCCGCTCCCCCAGACGGGAACCTATCCAGCAGCAGCGAATGCAGTGTCCTCTTGGTTGCCCCTCGGTCATATCGAGCGCATGACTGAGGGAACCAATCAACTCCGCCAATCGCAATCCATTCACCGTCATAGTCTACTCCCTTAGACATCATGGCGATTTTGCCAGCAGATTAGGTATACCCCATCTGAAGCTGGATCGATCTGGATTCAGTTGAATTTAGGCAGCAGCCTTGCCCTGATTAGCCCGCTCTTCAAGCTCCGCACGGCTCAGAGTAGAGACAAAGCGGCCATCGAAGTAGATATCCATCAGCTCGCCGCGCTTCTCGCCACGCATCATGCTGCGGCGACCATCCAGATAGTGCACCTCCATCTGGGCGGTACGCTCGTCCGGGTAGCTGATCTCCACCTCGCGTACCCCTTGTGGCAGCATGGCCAGCGGCACCTTCTTGAGGGCTGGATCCAGATGCTGGTTCACCTTGATCACCGGATTGGCTTTCATGTCCACCACAGCCGGAGATTTGCCGGTGATGGGGTTCTTGCCAGACCAGAACTCGATGGTATTGAACACAAACAGGTCAGCGGTCGCGGCCAGACCGTAGACAGGGGAGAGCAGCATAAAGACCCCGGCACGACCGTAGCGGTTATCCACCACGCTCAGGTTGCCCTTGGTGACCATGCCGGAAAGCCCCATCTGCCCCATACAGCCACCCAGCCCCATGCTCGCGACCATAACCAGCAGGGCCATTGCCCGCCCCTTCTGTTGTAATGCCATCGTGTTCTGTTCCTGCTCTGAAATAAATGAGGCGGCAAGCCTAATCAAGGGGCCAGAAGAGGACAATTCACAATGGCGGGACGATACAGGAGGGGTTCAGATTGGCATATCAAGTGCGCAATAAATAAGCACCGATGGGATTATCATCCGATCGGTGCTTCATTCAACAATCAATAACCGTCAGGAGCCGATGGCCAGATTGGAGACTGTCTCGGTCACATTGATGGCGCCCTGCTCGATCTGTGACATCACGCCACTCACCTCGCCGATCTGCTCCTTGCCACGCTGGGCACTGGTGGCCACCTCATTGATGTTGCCGGTGATCTGGGCCGTCAGTTCGCGGTTTTTCTGAACCACGCTGGCGATCTCGCCGGTCGAAAGGGAGGTGCGCGCAGCCAGCTGACGTACTTCGTCGGCCACCACCGCAAAACCGCGCCCCTGATCGCCGGCCCGGGCTGCCTCAATGGCGGCGTTAAGGGCCAGCAGATTGGTCTGCTCGGCAATACTGCTGATGGTCGAGACGATGGCTTCAATGCTTTTCGACTGCTCATTGAGCTGGCCAATCAGGCCGGAAGTGCGACTCACCTGTTCGGAAATTGCGCTGGAAATAGTGACCGATGCGGTCAACAGTTCAGAACCTGTCGCAGCAAAGCGGGTGGTCTCCTGCGAAATGGTCTGGGCTATGTTGGCCGCCTCGCTCACTGCCTGGGCGCGCTTGATCCGCTCTGTCACCTCACTGGCAAACTTGATCACCTTGATCACCTTGACCACCTTGCCGCTCTCATCCTTGATGGGGTTGTAGGTAGCCTCCAGCCAGATCTCGTTGCCGTGGCTGTCACGACGACTGAACAGCCCCGACTTGAGCTGGCCGTGGGCCAGATCGTCCCAGAAGTGGGGTTGCTCGCGATAGAAGCTCTCATCGCAAAACAGCCTGTGATGCTGCCCCTTGAGCTGCGAAAGGGAGTAACCGACGCAGGAGAGGAAATTCTGATTGGCCGTCACAATCTCCCCCTTGGGGGTGAACTCGATAATGGCGAGCGCCCGATCGAGTGCCGAGATGATCGCTTTCTGACGACTCAACTGCTGATAACTCTCGGTGATATCGGAGGCTATCTTGACGACCCTGACCACCTTGCCCTCAACCTTGACCGGGAAGTAGGTAGCCTCCAGCCACAACTCCCTGCCATGTTTGTCAATGCGCTGGTAGATGCCACTGTGGGAATGCCCCTGACGCAACTGTTCCCAAAACTGGGCATAGGAGGATGACTGGGCGTAGTGGGCATCACAAAAGATCCGGTGGTGTTTACCAATCACCTCCTGCTCGCTATAGCCCACCACACTCAGAAACAGCGGGTTCGCCTCGAGGATCTCGCCGCTTGGAGTGAAACTGATGGTAGCGACACCGACTTTTACTGCATCAATAAATGCCTGGGCCTGGGCCAACTGCATTTGACACGCTTGTAATTCCGCTTTGATTTTGAAGTTGAACATCTTGCCCTGCCCCTCTGTTACCCGTTTACAACTACGTCACATCTGCATGAACTTTAGACGAGAAAGCAGAGGGATAACGGGGTCCCATCGATTAAGGTGCCAGATCCCACTCCAGATAGGCCGGATTGGCGACAAAGCCGATCCGCTCATAGAGAGGGCGCCCCTGCTCGCTGGCATGGAGCCACACCTTGCCCAGCTGACGCGATCTGGCGAAAGCTGTAATGGCATCGAGCAGCGCCGTGGCGATCCCCTGCTGGCGCCATTGTGGCCGCGTATACATGTTGAGCAGATACCCCTCCATCCCCGCCAGATTGCCGGGATAGGGCGGCCGTTCAAATAATGCCAGCGTCCCTGCCGCCACGATCTGTTTGCCGCCCTCTTGCGTATCGGCCTCAGCCAGCCAGGATAAAGCACTCACTTCACTCATCGCCCGGGTAAAGTAGTCAAGGGTGGCATGCCACAAGACTGGGTCTGCCTGCGGCGTCACCAGCTCACCGACCTCACAAAACAGCTCCATGCGCAGCGCCACCAGTACGGGAATATCTGCGGCCCTTGCCTGACGAATGATCATTGGCTGCTCCTTTTCTCTCATGGGAAATTTCGCCAGCCGTCATTATGACAAAGAGCGCCTTGTGGCGCTCTTTGTCATTGGGGAAATCACTGATAAATCAATGGCTACGACGTGTCAGCCAGTGATCCAGGCTCAGCACACCGCCGCCCCAGATGATCAGGATCAGCAGCATCCAGCCCCACAGCTGGTGATCGTAAAAGCCACCCGCCCAGAGGGTCGGGTAGGAGATCACCGCCATGATATTGAAGCCAAACAGCAGCAAGGCGGCCGGGCGAGTAAAAAGCCCCGCCAACAGGAAGAGCGGCAACAGCAGCTCGGTCGCCGTACCCAGATAAGCAGCCCACAACCAGGGCAGCAGGGGCACCTGATACTCGGATTCAAACAGATAGAGGGTGGAATCCCACGCCGTCAGCTTGAGCCAGCCTGAAGTGAAAAAAACCGAGGCGACCCAAAGCCGCGCCAGCAACAGCACACCAGCGCTGCTCCAGCGCGGCAAATCACCACTCGAGCTGGCCAGCGCCAGCCATTTGTTTGCCATCATGGCATTACCTCCATATCCACCAGCAGACCAAGAGTTATCAGGCGAGTGAGATGTTCACTGGCCGCAGGGTCGGCCGCCAGCAGATCGACCAGCGCCGTACCAGCGAGACAACCCTGTAGCAGCGCCCACTCACCCGCCGTCAGGGGCAAGGGGGCAACCCGGCAATCCGGCTGTTTCTTCAATGCCAACCAGACGGGGGCATCAAGCACCTCCACCGCTTCACCACAGTGCAGCGCCATCTGCCACAGGGCCAGCACCGGATAATCGCTGGCAACCAGCAGCAGATCCGTGGCTGGCAACAGCCGCAGCCGCTCCCATTGTTGCGGCGATAATGCGGCCAGACGCTCGGCTGGCCAGCAGCGTGATTCCAGCGGCAGCAGACTGGCACGCTCAAGCTGCCATTCGAACTGCGCCAGCGCCTCCAGCCAGGGCAGTCCGGTTGTAGTCGGCAAGCGGGCCAACCATTGGCCAAATCCGGCGCCATAGTGCATGACGCTCCCTTCCCTGAGCGGCTCGGCCAATACGAAGCCACGTGCCGCCGCTGCAAAAAAGTCATCCCCGATCATGGCCTTGACGGCGGGATAACTGCTCGCCAGCACCTCGCCAAGGCTCAGGATGAAGTGGTTGCGATAGACCTGCAGCACAGATTCGGCAGGAAAGAGCCGGGAGCTGATGTGAGGGGCAATAGCGTCAGGCGCCCCCAGCAGACCATCGGCAAAGTGCTGTTGCAGCTGTGCCAGTTCAGCCATGGGCCACCTCCCGTGGTGCACTCATGGCACGCGCCTCATCCAGAATGGCGCCGGCCTGCGCCGCCTCTGCCAGCAAGACTGGCAGCGGCGGGATCTCGAGGTCCCACTCAATCAGGGTGGGAATGGCCTGCTTGCGGCAGATCTGGCGATAGAGTTCCCAGACCGGCGCCACCACAGGGGCGCTGTGGGTATCGATATAGAGGGAGCCTTCCGGCAGCTGTTTCTCGGTATAACCGGCCAGATGGATCTCCCCGACGGTGGCGAGATCGATCGCCGCCAGATACTCATCGCAAGAGAAACCGTGATTGAAGGCACTGACATAGAGATTGTTGAGGTCGAGCAAGATGCCACATTCGCTGCGCTGCTGCAGCTCGGCCAGAAATTCCCACTCGCTCATCTCCCCGGGCAGTTGCAGATAGGAGGAGGGATTTTCAATCAACATGCGGCAACCCAGGGTCTGTTGTACCTGCTGGATCTTGTCGCTCATGTTGCGCAGGGAGGCGCGGGTATAGGGCACCGGCAGCAGATCGTTGAAATAATGCCCGCCAATGCTGCCCCAGCTGAGATGTTCGGAGATCCGTACCGGTTTGATCGCCGCGGCCAGTGTCGACAACTGCTGCAGATGGTGCGGATCGAGCGGGTCGGCAGAACCGAGGGACATGCCAACACCGTGAAGACTGACGGGGTAGTGCTGCGCCAGTTCGGCGAGCACCTGAAAACCGTGACTGTGCCGTTCGAAGTAATTTTCACTGTGCACCTCCAGCCAACCGACTGCCGGCAGGGTTTGCCGGATCTCATCGTAATGGGGAGTGCGTAATCCGATACCAATCAAAGGGTTCATCGCAAGACTCGCTTTCGCCAATCAGAGAAGATGCAGGGGCGACCCATTGGCCATCCCCTGCCCGATGTCTCTTACTTGGGTTGCAGCGAACCGCCGACCAGCTTCTCGCACAGCCCTTTGGGCATCACCACAAAGGCATCACCCTGAGCATCTTCCTTGGCAGTACCGGCGCAGGAGCTGCTCTTGGTCGCACAGTCATTTTTGCTGGCCTTGACCACGCCGTAGCACTTCTCCTTTTCATCGGCAGCCATGGCTGGTGCCGCAATAAATTGGGCCCCCAGCGCCAGCAGACCGGTCATGGCGGAGGCGATAGCAGTGCTTTTTTTAACATTCATGTTCATGTTCCTTTTGATGTCGTTGGATGTTGCTGATATCCCCGATTTGTCACAACCGGGTACCTGCAATAGAACCGGAAAACGGGATATTCCCTTTCAAAAAAAACACAAAAAGAGTTAAACAACCCAAATCGAAACAAACAAGACATTGATTTAAAACAGCAATTTCTTCATTAAAAATATATTGCCGACCACCCATTAATGAACGAGTGAAGTGCCATATGGTGCTTTCATCCCGTTAATCTTTTTCACTGCTTCCATCAAAAGAGATGCGTCAGACATAAAAAAGCCCCGCCAACAGGCAGGGCTGGATGCAACTTTAAAGAAACAATAAATAAACAATCTGAGTGGTGTTGGGAGCCAGGAGTTGCGGCAAGCAGATAAAAAAAGAGACAGCTTTGGCTGTCTCTTTTTGCACATGGGTGCGAATGGGGTTTAGTAGAAGATCCGCTCGCCACGCTCGCTCATTTTGAGCCACACCGGTTTGGTGCTGGTTTTGTTCCAGATCCGGTGCAGATAACTGTAGAAGCGGGCACGATCGCTGCGAAACAGCATCACGGGGAAAGCCAGAATGCCCACCAGCAATACATAAATGCGACGAAGAATAATCTGAGTCAGGGAAAAGGGATGAAACATGATGTAACTCCTTACTGGTAAGACCACTGAGCAAAGATTACCCCACTCCATGTAGGATTACTACATCATCAACGCATTTTTTTATAAAAAAATGGTGAAAAACGGGAAATACTGAAAACGGGTTACGTCATTAACCAACAGTTAACAAACTTGCGAAAATCGTGCGCTTTGCCACAGTTATCAGGGGAAAAACATGCAGTAGGGAGACACGCATGAAACTGCCGGAAGTGACACTGCTGGTGCTGATGGTTGCCCTGACACGGGCACAACTGGAGGAGTGGCAACTGAATCGGGAAGATGCCATCGTGCTGGCCGAACGGGGCGTGCCCACCGTCAGCCTGTGGCAATGCGGCACACTGAAGCAACGGATTGCGGATCTCAACCAGCACAGCGCCGAGGTGCAGTTTCAATATCGGGGGCAAAACATGGCGGATGTGAGCCACTATCTCGAGCGCGAGTGGAAACAGGCTGGCTGCGAACAGTTACTGGTGCAGCAAGGATACTGACCAAGCTTCACGGCTCGAAGAGTGATAAATCAGGGAAAAGAGAGAGAGAAGATGGAGGCACGTTCCGGAGTCGAACCGGACTAAACGGATTTGCAATCCGCTGCATAACCGCTTTGCTAACGCGCCATGCTGACAAGACTGATTGTCTTGAAAGTGAGTTCCATCGTTGGTGCGATGGAAAATTGGAGCGGGAAACGAGACTCGAACTCGCGACCCCGACCTTGGCAAGGTCGTGCTCTACCAACTGAGCTATTCCCGCGTTACTGCTTTCGTGCCAGTTGCGTGACAACGAGGCGCATTATACGTACCACGAGCGCCAGCACAACCCCTTTTTCGCAATTTAAGCCCTGATGCAGACTGTTTGCTCAGGGTTTAAACGCCTTGCTGCATTTTTCTCCAGCCAGCTGTGACCCACTAAGCGAATTTGGGATAAAGTCGTTGAAATGATTACGCTTTCGTTCGAGACTTGAGCGGCTTAATAACCGGATTCTCAATTGAAAATCACAAGATGAAATGGATCTTCACGCTTCGTGGGCTCAGGCCGCAGTTAATGCTGGCTTTTTTCATGTTGGGCATGGTGCCCTTTTTGGTCATCACCCTCTTCTTCCTATACAGCCACGGCAAGGATCTCACCACCCAAACCTCCAACCATCTGGTCTCCGTTCGTAATATCAAGAAGAGTCAGCTCGAGGATTACTTCAACAACCTCAAAGAGCAGATCATCAACTTCTCCCAGCAGGATTTTGCCGGCAACAGTATCGGCCGTTTCTATGGCTTTACCGGCGCCTTCGAGAAGTTGGGCACCACACCGCAGGAGGCCCGCAGCCGTGCCCAGGCCCGCTATCTGCCCGGCTCCTGGGATCAACTGCGCAAACCGGACAGCCAAGTAGAGATCGAACCCTCCATTACGGCGCTGATCCTCGCCGACGAGATGTATGGCCGGGTGCACCAGCGCTTTCATCGCGGCTATGCCGACATGGTGCGCAAGTCCAACTACAGCGACATCTTTCTGGTGGACCTCAACGGTGATGTGGTCTATTCGGTCACCAAGCACCCTAACTTTGCCACCAATCTGCTCTCCGGACCTTATCAGGGCAGTGGCTTGGGCCAGACCTTCGCCAAGATCAAACGCCGCCTCGATGGTGGCCAGAAGCCGCAGCAGATCTTCGAGTTCACCGATTTTGGCCGCAACGAGCTGACCGGGCAGGTGGTCGCCTACATGGCGGCCCCCGTGATGCAGTACGACTATGTGCGCGGTGTGGTAATTTTCGAGCTGCTGCCGGACAAGCTCAACCAGATCATGGCGGAGCGGGAGGGGCTGGGCGAGACCGGCGAGACCATCCTGATCGGCCCGGACAAGCGGATGCGCGCCGATGCCTGGCTGGCACCGGAGTTCAGCGTCGAGAACAGCTTCAGCCCCAATTTCCGGCCGCTGCAAACACCCCTCATCACCAAGACGCTCTCCGGCGAGCAGGGGGTCGGGCTGTTCCACTCCTATCAGGATGACGAGGTGCTGGCCGCCTACACCCAGGTGAAGGTATTCGACACCGAGTGGGCGTTTATTGCCGAGATCTCCACCCGGGAAGCCTATGCCCCGATCCGCCAGCTGGAAACCCTGGTGATTGTGCTGGGCGCGGGCTCGGTGCTGCTGCTGATCCTCTTCTCCCGCTGGCTCTCCCACTCCATCACGGCGCCGCTGCGATCCCTGACCGAAGCAGCCGAGCAGGTGGCCGACGGCGCGCTGGATCACCCCATCGCCATCGAGCGAACCGGCGATGATATCGACCGGCTGGCCGAGGCGTTTCGCCATATGCAGCGCTCGGTGAAGGACAAGATCGAACTGATCGAACAGCAGACCCAGGAGCTGCAACAGCAGGTCAAGCTGACCCACAAGCAGAACCTTAGCCTGCAGCAAGCGGACAAGCTCAAGGATGAACTGCTGGCCAACACCTCCCACGAGCTGCGCACCCCCATTCACGGTATCAAGGGGATGGCGGAATCGATGCTCGCCAGTCAGCAGGATTTGACCGAAGGGCAGCAAAAGCAGCTCGGCCTCATCATCAAGAGCGCCGATGGCCTGGCCCGTCTGGTGGACGATCTGCTGGACTACCACCAGATGCGCTACGGCCAGCTGGAGATCCACTCACAACCCGTCTCATCAAAAGGGGTGATCCGGCTGGTGCTGGATCTCTGCCAGCATCTGGTGCAGGCCAAACCCCTCACTCTGGTGGATATCAGCCCGGCCGAACTGCCGCCGGTGCTGGCCGACGAGCAGCGGCTCGAACAGGTGCTCTACAACCTGGTGGGTAACGCCATCAAGTACACGCCGCAGGGCAAGGTGGTGCTCAGTGCCATCGTCGAGAACAACTTCCTGCGCATCAAGGTCACCGACACCGGCATCGGCATCGCCCCCGACCATCTGGAACATATCTTCGAACCGCTGGTGCAGATGAGCCCGGAGGTAAGCAAGCAGGGGGCCGGCCTTGGCCTCTCCATCACCCGCCAGCTGGTGCACCTGATGGGGGGCGAGCTGTTTGTCGAGAGCGAGCCGAGCGTCGGCTCTACCTTCGCCTTTACCCTGCCCCTTGCCACCGGCAAAGCGGCCAATCTGACTCTCGACAGCCGCCAGATCGAGCATCAGCTGGTGCGCCAGCAACCGCTGATCCTGCCGGACTGGGAGAGCGACGATCTGCCTCCTCCCCCCGAGGATGCACCGCTCATTCTGGTGGTGGATGACGAGCCCATCAACCTGCACATCCTGCGCCATCTGCTACAGCCCTGCGGCTACCGCATCCTGCCCAGCAGCGACGGCCACGATGCGCTGGCCAAGCTGGCCGAGGAGCCGGTGGACCTCATCCTGCTCGATGTGATGATGCCGACCCTTTCCGGTTTTGACGTCTGCCGCCGCCTGCGCCAGCAGCACCCGAAAGATATGCTGCCGGTGCTGCTGCTCACCGCCCTTAACCAACC
>NZ_CAWNZT010000036.1:13636-22586 GCF_963878965.1 Aeromonas sp. HMWF015
CCGGAGCCAACGACTATCTGGTCAAACCCTTCTGCAAGGAAGAGCTGTTTGCCCGGGTCAAGGCACTGCTGGAAGCCAAGGCCGGACGCGCCTCGCTGGTAGAGAACCGGCTATTGAAGCAGGAGATCGAACATCGCCTCACCCTGCAGGAGCGGCTGCATCAGGATCAGCAGCGGCTGCTGGCCCTGCTCGGCGAAGGGGCCGACCCCATGATCTTTATCGACGAGCAGGGCACAGTGCTGTTTGCCTCCAGGGTGTTGGCAGGCCTGCTGGGGCAGGAGCCGGAAGCCATGGAGGGGCAGCCCCTCAATGAGTGGCTCGCCACCCCGCTGCAACAGCAGTGGCCCGACCTTGCCAGCGAGCGGGAACACAATCTGGAATTTCTGGTGGCCGGGCAAAAAGATGTGCTCAACGCCCGCGCCCTGCCTATCACGCTCGGAGGACAGGCTGCTTTCGCCCTCACCCTGAGTACCGAGCTGCGTCAGGATGAGAACCGGGTAATGGCGCTGGAGAACGCCCTCAAGAACCTCTCGCGGCAAGCCATCATCGAAGATGAACAGCTGCTGGGCGAGCTGAGCCGCCTGGGTGGCGAGTTCCGTTCGCTGGCCGACGACCTTATTCGCCAGCAGGATGACGAGCCGCTGCGCCGTGCGCTGGTAGAGACCATGCAGCTCACCCTGGATGCCTGGCAGCAGGGGACCGGCAAGGGCAAAATCGGGCTGGCAGAGAAGAGCAAGCTGTGGCGGGTCTATATGGACAGATCCAGCCCGCAGACCCGCACCCTCGACAAATACCTGAGTCTGGACACCCTGCCCAAGTCGCCACGCTGGAAGACGGTCGTGGCCACCACCGAGTATGTGCTGGGCCACTGCCCGCTCAATGACCACCAGCGCCAGCAGTTGCAGCACAGCGCCCAGACCTTGCGTCAACTCGCCAACCGCAAGCCGTGACACGGCGCCCTAAACGGGCGCCGGATCACAATTGGCAATCTGGTTTCTTTTTGCGCAAAACAAAGCCCCGCACAACTCCGAAAACGAGAGCAGATCCAATTCACAAATTTGTCATATACGCCATTTCCACAGCCACTTTCTACGCGAGAGCAAATAACGCAAACCAATGATTCTAAACAGATAAAAAAGCATTTTGACGAAGTTGACGTAACACCGTCAATTTTTACGAAAACAACGAAATCAATAGTTGTTGTTTTCCTGTTAATTCTGGTTTGCTTAGGGCGTTGGAAAACAGAACGACAAAGGTTAGACACCTGACCAACACAGAGGGCCGATTTCATCAGCATGCGAAACCGGTGCTCACACAAAACAAGGCGAACCCTCGGGAATGCCAAAAAATAAGAAAGGAAAACATATGCTTGCCAAAGTATCCAAAATCTCTACCGCTGTAATGCTGGGAACCATGATGCTTGCCGGTGCCGCCGGTAACGCCATGGCCGCAGACAATAAAACCGTGCTGACCATGGTCGCACAGCAGGAAACCGCCTGGGTCAAGAACTTCAACCCCTTCCTGCAAGCGGGCTTGCTGCACACCACCCGTCACTTCATCTATGAACCGCTGGTGATCTTCAACGATATGCAAGGGGGCAAACCCGTCTATCGTCTGGCCACCAACTATGCGTTCAGCGATGACCTGAAATCCGTCACCTTCGATCTGCGTGACGGCGTGAAGTGGTCTGACGGCGAAGCCTTTGATGCCGATGACATCATCTTCTCCTTCAATCTGGTCAAGGCCAACAAGGCGCTGGATGAGCGCTCTATCTGGACCCAGATCAAGAGCGTCGAGAAGCTGGCCCCAAACAAGGTCAAATTCGACCTGACCGAGGTCAACACCAACGTGGTGAACGATCTGGTGCTGGTACCTATCGTGCCGGAGCATCAGTGGAAATCGGTGAAAGATCCGGTTGCCTTCACCAACGACAAGCCGGTTGGTACTGGCCCCTTCACCGAAGTGGACAACTTCTCTGCCCAGCTCTACACCCAGTGCCGCAACCCGCACTACTGGGATAACGCCAACCTCGCTATCGACTGTATCCGCATGCCGCAGATGGCCACCAACGACCAGGTGCTGGCTGCTGTCATGAAAGGTGACATCGACTGGTTCGGCTCCTTCGTGCCGGATATCGAGCGCCTCTACGTCGGCAACGATCCGAAGAACAACAAATACTGGTTCCCGGCCTCCGGTACCGTGGCGTTCAACGTCAACTTCCAGACCAAGAACCCGGGCAATAACGAAGCCTTCAACGACATCAACTTCCGCCGCGCCTTCTCCATGGCGATGGACCGCCAGTCCATGGTGGATATCGCGGGCTACGGCTACCCCACCGTCAACGAGTACCCGTCAGGTCTGGGCAAAGCCTTTGACTCCTGGAACAACCCGGAAGTGGACAAGAAGTACGGCAAGTACAACAAGTTCGATCTGGAAGGGGCCAAGGCCCTGCTGAAAGAGGCAGGCTACAAGGATTGTGACGGCGACAAGTTCCTCGACACCCCGAGCTGCAAAAAGATCGAGTTCAAGGTACTGGTACCGAACGGCTGGACCGACTGGGTCAACACAGTACAGATCGGTGTAGAAGGGCTGCAGGCGCTGGGCCTGAACGCCAAGACCGCCACCCCGGAAGCGACCGTCTGGACCGAGAACCTGATCACCGGTGACTTCGATGTCGCCCTGCAGGGTTACTTTGCCGGTGCCAACCCGCACAAGTACTTCGAGACTGCGTTCCACTCCCGCAACATGGGCGACCGTGGCAACCGCTTCGCCGCGCCCCGTTACAAGGATCCCGAGCTCGACAAGCTGATCGATGACTTCACCCAGACCGCCGATGCGGCCAAGCAGAAGGAGATCATGTTCGCCATCCAGGATCGTGTTGGTGCCAACCAGACCATCATTCCGGTCTTCAACAACCCGACCTGGTATGAGTACAGCACCAAGCGCTTCAACGGCTGGTTCAGTGCTGATAACCCGGTAGCCAAACCTCAGCTCCACCCGGACACCCCTGAGCGTCTGCTGCACGTGTTGTCCCTCAAGCCAAACAGCTAAACAATCCCGGCCCCCTGCGGGGGGCCATCTTCCCCGTTAATCCCCTTCTTGCCCGGCACCGCCGGGGTTGGGGTAGCTATACCTGACGCGGGGCAGACTTGCAGTAAAAGGTACCATCATGGGATTCATACTGAGACGCTTTTCCTTCTATCTGGTTGCCTTTCTGGTAGCCGCCACCATCAACTTCCTGTTACCCCGTGCCATGCCAGGGGATCCTGTCTCCGTGATGTTTGCCCGCGCTGGCGCCATGATGGAACCCGCCGCCCTGGAAGCCCTCAAAGCCACCTTCGGCTTCGTCGACGGCCCCATCGGCACCCAGTTTCTCACCTATGTGAAGAGTGTCTTCACCTGGGATCTCGGCACCTCGGTGCGCTTCTACCCACAGCAGGTCTCTGACGTGCTGGGCCGTGCCATCGGCTGGACCCTGTTTCTGGTCGGCACCTCCACCATCCTGAGCTTCTCCATCGGTTCCATCGTCGGCATCTTCGCCGCCTGGTATCGCGGCGGCCGGATGGACAGCATTCTCTCCCCGCTCACCCTGGTGATGCAGGCCATTCCGCCGGTGGTGGTCTCCCTGCTCGCCCTGTTCCTGTTCGGGGTCAGCCTCGAGTGGCTGCCCATCGGCTACGCCTACAGCCCGGAGATCAAGGCTGACTGGGGCTGGGAGCACATCAAGAGCATCATGACCCACGCCATCATGCCGGTGCTGACTCTGGCCGTGGTGCAGGTGGGGGGCTTTCTTATCACCATGCGCAACAACATGATCAACCTGCTGGGCGAGGATTACATCACCATGGCCAAGGCCAAGGGGCTCTCCAGCAACCGGGTGATCTTCAACTACGGCGCCCGCAACGCCATTCTGCCCAGCGTCACAGCCCTCTCCATGGCGCTCGGCTTCGTTATCGGTGGCTCTCTCATCACCGAGGTGATCTTCAACTACCCCGGCCTGGGCCTGACCCTCTATCAGGGCATTCTGGCCCGCGACTACCCGCTCATTCAGGGACAGCTGCTCATCATGACCATCACCATGCTCAGCTTCAACTTCCTGGCCGACGTGCTCTACGTCTTCCTGGATCCCCGTCTGCGTACAGGAGGCAAGTAAGATGCGTATGCCGACCATTCTAAAAATCCTGCTGGGCAACAAGAAGGCTGCCTGTGGCCTCGCCATCGTGGTTGCCTTCGTATTGATGGCCCTCTTTGCACCCATTCTGGCCAGCAACGAGCCGACCAAACGGGTGGCTCGCCCGCACCAGCCGCCCAGTGCCGAGTTCGTGATGGGGTCCACCCGCATGGGCCACGACATCTGGGCCCAGTTCACCAACGGCGCCCGTATTTCGCTGCTGGTGGGCTTCAGCGCAGGCCTGCTGGTCTGCACCCTGGCCGTCGCCATCGGCATCACTGCCGGTTACTTCGGGGGTCTGGTGGATGAGTGCCTCACCTTCCTGATGAACGTGGTGCTGGTGATCCCCAACCTCCCCTTGCTACTGGTGCTGGCGAGCTTTATCGGGGAGGCGTCACCGGCGGTGATTGCCGTGATAATAGGGTTGACCTCCTGGGCCTATGGCGCGCGGGTCATCCGGGCCCAGACCCTGGCCCTGCGCGAGAAGGAGTTCGTCATCGCCGCCGAAGTGTTGGGCGAGCCGGCCTGGCGCATCATTCTGGTGGAGATCCTGCCCAACCTCATCTCCATCATCGGGGTGAGCTTCATCGGCTCCATCATCTACGCCATCGTCACCGAAGCGACCCTGGAGTTCCTGGGTCTCGGCGACCCGACCGTAGTGAGCTGGGGCATCATGCTCTACAACGCCCAGACCTCCAGCGCCATTCTGGTCGGCGCCTGGTGGGAGATCCTGGCGCCCTGCTTTGCCATCGCCACCCTGGGTGCCGGTCTGGCCCTGCTCAACTTCGCCATCGACGAGATTGCCAACCCGCAGCTGCGCTCCCACAAAGGGTTGAGCCGCTGGAAGAAACTCGCGGCGCCGGTCACAACTCCGATTGCCACAGCACAGGAGAAGACAGCATGAACAAGCATCCCCTGCTGTCAGTACGCAATCTTTGCGTTGACTACATCACCGAAAATGGCGACGTGCGCGCCGTCAACTCGGTGAGCTTCGATATCAGACAGGGCGAGATCTTCGGTCTCGCCGGTGAGTCGGGCTGCGGCAAATCCACCGTCGCCTTCTCGGTGGCCCGGCTGCACAAGCCGCCCGCCTACATCAGCGGTGGCGAGATCCTGTTCAAGGGGGAGAACATCCTCCATTACAACGACGAGCGGCTGCGCTCCTACCGCTGGCAACAGGTGTCGGTGGTGTTCCAGTCCGCCATGAACGCCCTGAACCCTGTACTGCGGATGGAGGAACAGTTCTGCGACGTGCTGCTGGCCCACAACCCCGGCATGACTCGTTACGAGGCGATCAAGCGCGCCCAGGAGCTGCTCACCATCGTCGATATCCACCCGAGCCGGCTCAAGGACTACCCGCACCAGTTTTCCGGCGGCATGCGCCAGCGGCTGGTGATCGCCATCGCCATGGCGCTCAACCCCGAGCTCCTGATCATGGATGAGCCAACCACGGCGCTCGATGTGGTGGTGCAGCGGGAGATCCTGCAGAAGGTCTATGCCCTGAAAGAGAAGTTCAACTTCTCCATTCTATTCATCACCCACGACCTCTCCCTGATGGTGGAGTTCTGCGATCGCATCGGCATCATGTATGCTGGTGAGCTGGTGGAGGTGGCTCCTTCCAAGGCGATCCTGACCGCGCCGCTACACCCCTATACCAGAGGGCTCGGCAACTCCTTCCCGCCCCTGCACGGACCGAAGAAGGTGCTGGAGGGGATCCCGGGCACACCGCTCAACCTGCTGGAGGTACCGGTCGGCTGCCGTTTTCAGGCCCGCTGCGGCAAGGTGCACGATCGTTGCCGTCAGGAGTACACCAGATTGGCCGAGATCCGCCCCGGGCAACAGACCGCCTGCCACCTCTATGAGGAGCAGGGACTGCAACAAGATTCCGTGATCTATCTGGACAAGGCCGCTGGCTGTTAAGGATGTCTGTCATGCAAATCGCCAAAACCGATGCACCCATCATCGAAGTCCAGCACCTCTACAAGGACTTCCCCATCAACTCCAATGCCATCAAGAGTGGCAAGATGCGGGCGCTCTCCGACATCACCTTCAACCTGCATCGGGGCCGCGCCCTGGCGGTGGTCGGGGAGTCGGGCTCCGGCAAGAGCACCATCGCCAAGATCATCGCCAAGATGTACAAGCTCAGTGCCGGGCGCATTCTCTATCGCGGCCACGATCTGGAGGAGTTCAACAAGGGTACCGCCCTGCTGGACTATCGCCAGAGCGTGCAGATGGTGTGGCAAGATCCGTTCGGTTCGCTCAACCCGACCCACACCATCTATCACCACATCGCCCGCCCCCTGCTGCTGCACAGCAAGGTGATCGACAAAAAAGAGCTGCCCGACATGGTCTACGCCCTGCTGGAGAAGGTCGGCCTGACCCCGGCCAAAGCAACGGCGGCCAAGTATCCGCACCAGCTCTCCGGCGGCCAGCGCCAGCGGGTCAACATCGCCCGCAATCTGGCGGTAGAGGCGGAAGTGGTGCTGGCGGACGAGCCGACTTCCATGCTCGACGTCTCCATTCGTATCGGCATCCTCAACCTGATGGAGCAGATGAAGAACGAGCTCGGCGTCTCCATGCTCTACATCACCCACGACATCGCCACCGCCCGCTATGTGGCGGAAGATCTGGCAGTCATGTATGTGGGACACATGGTGGAGTGGGGCGAGGTGGATGAGATCCTGCACCACCCGCAGCACCCCTACACCCAGCTGCTTATCTCGGCGGTGCCCGACCCGGAGAAGAGCATCCATGCCGAACTGGAGGGTGGCCGCAAGGGGGAGATCCCGCTCTGGACGCCGGAGTCCTGCGGTTGCCCGTTTGCCGGGCGCTGCAATCAGGCGATGCCCCGCTGCAAGGAGGCGCTGCCCCCCATCACCAAGCTTGCCGACAACCACTTCGTGCGCTGCTACCTCTACGAGTGAAGGTGAACCCGATACCGGCCGGACAACCCTGTCCGGCCATGCCTCGATACGGGGCGGCCACAGCCCCGTGATGTGCCTCACCGCCCGGCGGTGAACCACAGGAGTAAGAAGTTGATGGAACTCTTGATCAATCAGGTGGGCTACGAGTGCGACGGACACAAGGTCGCCCTATTGCAAACCTCCCCTGCCCCTGATCTTGGCGGCTATGTCAGGCTGCAACGCCTCGACGATGGCCAGATCCTGTTTGAAACCCCGCTGCAACCGGCAGGCAGCGTCCCCGGCTGGCAAGGCCGCGCTTACTGGCGTGCCGACTTCTCCGCCTTCAAGGAGCCCGGCCACTATCGGCTGGAGGCGATCACAGCCCAAGGCATTGTCCGTTCGACCCGTTTTGCCATCGGCCAGGATCTGCTGGCCAGCCGCTGCCTCTCCGATGTCATCCACTACTTCAAGGGGCAGCGTGCCAGCGGCATATTCGATCAGGCCGACCGCAACGCCCGCCTGTTTGGCACCGACCAGCACAAAGATGTGCACGGCGGCTGGTTCGATGCCAGCGGCGACATGAGCAAGTACCTGAGCCACCTCTCCTACGCCAACTACCTCAACCCCCAGCAGACCCCCATGGTAGTGTGGGCTCTGCTCAAGTGCCGCGAACTGCTGGCCCCGCGCCGCGATATCGACGGGGTGAACCTCTGCAAGCGGCTCAATGACGAGGCGCTGCACGGCGCCGATTTCCTCTGCCGGATGCAGGATGAGTCGGGCTTCTTCTACATGACCCTGTTCGACAAGTGGAGCAAGGATCCCGCCCAGCGCGAGCTGTGCGCCTATGCCACCCAGCAGGGGCTCAAGTCTGCCAACTGGCAGGCGGGGTTCCGCCAAGGGGGCGGCATGGCCATCGCCGCGCTGGCCCGCGCCGCCCGCGAGAGCGTTAGCGGCGACTTCGATGCCAGCCGCTACGCCGAGGCAGCCAAACGCGGCTACCTGCATCTGCGTGAGCACAACCTTGCCTACCTTGATGACGGGGTCGAGAACATCATCGACGATTACTGCGCCCTGCTGGCAGCGGTGGAGCTGACCCGCACCTTCGGCAACGAGTGGCTCAATGAAGCGAGAGTCCGTGCCAGCAAGCTCTGTGCCCGCCAGCGGCCTCATCCTGAGCTGGGTCACTACTGGTCGGCCAACGAGGATGGCTCGCGCCCTTACTACCACGCCGCCGAGGCAGGCCTGCCGGTGCTGGCGCTGCTGGAATATCTGGGCGTAGAGCCGGAGCAGGAGCACAAGGCCCAAGCACAAACCGTAGTGGAGCAGGCGCTGGCCGCCGAGCTGGCGCTGTGCGCCCGCGCAGGCAACCCCTTCTCCCTCGCCCGCCAATATGTCAAAGGGGTGGATGAAGCGCCGCGCGTCAGCTTCTTTATGCCCCACCACAACGAATCCGGTTACTGGTGGCAGGGGGAGAACGCCCGCCTCGCGTCTCTGGCGACCATGGCCTTTGCTGGCGCCCGCCACTTCCCCCGCCAGAGCCAGCCGCTCATCACTTACGGTCAGCGCCAGCTCGACTGGATCCTCGGGCAGAACCCCTTCAACGCCTGCATGCTGGCGGGCCACGGCATCAACAACCCCACCTATACCGCAGGGTATCCCAATGCGCAGGGGGGTATCTGCAACGGCATCACCGCCGGGTTTGATGACGAAAACGACGTGGCCTTTATTCCGGAGGAGTATCAGGATCGGCTGGATCAGAACTGGCGCTGGGGCGAGCAGTGGATCCCCCACGCCGCCTGGTTTGCCCTGGCCATCAGCTGGCAGAGTGCGCTGAGTGATCGACATGAGCAGGGAGGTCGCCATGATTGAGTACTGG
>NZ_CAWNZT010000036.1:22596-23720 GCF_963878965.1 Aeromonas sp. HMWF015
ACACCCGCGCCCGCATTCGGGATCGGGCGGGCAAGCTGCTCGGAGAGGGGCGCGCGGCAGGCTCCAATCTGGAGCTAGGCATCCCCCATGCCCACGCCAATGTGCTGGCCGCCATCGCCAGCGCCCGTCTTGCCGCCGGGATCGCTATCGAGAGCGAACAGCAGATGGGGGTCGGGCTGGCGCTCGCCTCCGCCGAGCTGGCCGACTGCTATCACGCCCTGCTCGAGATGCCCTTCCCCTTCGCCAGCGTCAGGCTCACCTCCGATGCCTTCGGTGCCTGCCTCGGTGCCTTTGGTGGCCGTGAGGGGGCCATTCTGATCGCCGGCACCGGCTCGGTGGGGCTTGTCTATCAGGAGGGGCAGATCCGCACCTGCTCCGGCCGCGGCTTCCCCATTTCAGATATAGGCAGCGGCGCCTGGCTGGGGCTGCGCGCCATCCAGCAATCCCTGCTCTGCCACGACGGCATTCTGCCCCCCA
This sequence comes from Aeromonas sp. HMWF015, assembly GCF_963878965.1. Classification (NCBI taxonomy): domain Bacteria; kingdom Pseudomonadati; phylum Pseudomonadota; class Gammaproteobacteria; order Aeromonadales; family Aeromonadaceae; genus Aeromonas; species Aeromonas sp. HMWF015. The sequence continues at coordinate 23,074 of NZ_CAWNZT010000036.1, forward strand.
GCACCCTCGCCATCCGCTTGATGGATCGCTTCAAGCGGGATCAAGCCGAGGTGGTACGCTGGGCCGCCCGCGCCATTCCGGCGGACTATGGCCACTTTGCCCCCTGGGTGTTCGATGCCGCCAGCGATGGTGACGAGCTCGCCAACCAGCTGCTGGACGAAACCTGCGAACAGCTGCGGATCCTGCTGGAGGGGATGACCCAGCTCGGTGCCAGACAGATCGCCCTGCTGGGGGGGATTGGTACCCGCCTCGCTCCCCGTCTCGGCCAGCTCAACCTGATCCCCCCCCAGGCAGATGCGCTCGATGGCGCCATCCTGTTTGCCCAATCAGAGGATTTTCCATGTCTACACCCCTGATCCACACCCAGGTCGCCCGACGTGACGGCGAGGATGTCTGGTTCACCTTCACCCTATCCCGCATGCCGGATACCCGGTGGAAACTGCACTTCTGTCTGGCTCGCCATATCGACCCCGACTCCTTGCAAGGGGGGGAGCTGGAGCGCCAGAGCGGCAGCTACAAGGTGATTGTCCCAAAAACTGGCAGCTGCGAGCTGCGCTTTTGCTGCCGCCAGACGCCCATCAAGAAGCTCTCCGACATGCCTCAGGGGTTCTTCCTCAGCCTGCCGGAGGCCACCACCGGTGCCCAGC
>NZ_CAWNZT010000037.1:0-3435 GCF_963878965.1 Aeromonas sp. HMWF015
GCCAGGCCACCGGGGCAAACAGATAGCCAAGCAGCTGCTGCAGGGAGAGATCGGCCCAGCCGAACCACTCGCCGACAGTGGTGAGACCGGCGTTGATCATGGTGATGACGCTGACAAAGGCCAGCAGGATAGTACCGATGGCTACGGCGATCTTCATGCCGCCCATGGCACCGCCCGCCAGCGCGTCAATGGCGTTGCTGTAGTCGCTCTTGTCGAGGGTGATCTCGGTCTGATCGCTCACCTGCTGCTGCTCCGGCACCAGCAGTTTGGCCATCAGCAGGCCACCCGGCGCCGCCATAAAGGAGGCGGCAATGAGGTATTTCAGATCCACACCCAGACCGGCGTAACCGCCCAGAACCGAGCCCGCCACCGAGGCCATGCCGCAGGTCATCACAGCAAAGAGTTCGGAACGGGTCATACCGGCGAGGAAGGGACGAATAAGCAGCGGCGACTCCCCTTGCGACAGGAAGATATTGCCGGTGGCCACCAGGGATTCGGCGCGGCTGGTGCCGAGCAGGCGGTGCACGGCGCCGCCCAATACCCGGATCACCCACTGCATGATGCCGAAGTGGTAGAGCACGGCGATCAGCGCGCTGATAAAGATCACCAGCGGCAGCACCCGCACGGCGAAGATAAAGCCGTTGCTGGCGAGATCGCCAAACACGAAACGAATGCCGCTGTCGGCGAAGCCGAGCAGGGCGGAGACGCCATTGCTCATGGCACCGAGCATGATTTGTCCGGGGGGGAAATAGAGCACCAGAGCGGCAAAACCGGTTTGCAGGGCGAGCGCACCCAGCACGGTTCGCCAGCGGATGGCTCGGCGGTTTTCACTCGCCAGCCAGGCGATAAACATCAGGGCCAGCATACCGACCAGACTCAATAACAGTGTCATCTTGCACCTATGAAGAGAGGAGTTTCATATGGCAAGTCTGCAGACAGGCGTCGCGGGAGATCCGGCGGAAAAGGTGCCGACCCACGCGACACGCAGACCACAAACCTACAGGTTAGTGGCGGGTCCCATCCTGGGGTCATTCACGTTCCGGGTGACAGCATGTATCGGGTGACGCCAGCGCCGTCGCAGGGGGAGATGCGGCCGGGTGGCAGGTCGGGCGGCGATGGTACAGTGATCATCGTCACAGAAAAAGCGGTAAAACGATTGGCCGGAATAACTTTTTCTTGTTCACACAACGAAACTGGGCCAACGTGAAGCTGGCCCTGTTTCAACCCGTACTTGAGTACTCAGATGATTACTTGAGGCGCTTGCCGCTCGCATCCACCACCTGCTCGCCATCCTCCTTGGCGAAGGCCCCTTTTTGCTGATCGGGCAATATATCGAGCACCACTTCCGACGGACGGCACAGTTTGGTGCCAAGCGGCGTGACGACGATGGGACGGTTGATGAGGATGGGGTGAGCCAGCATGGCATCGATCAGTTCATCATCACTGAAACGATCTTCCGCCAGACCGAGCGCCTCGTAGGGTGGCACGTTCTTGCGCAGCAGATCGCGCACCGGCATGTCCATGGCAGCGATCAGCGCCACCAGCTGGTCACGGGAGGGTGGCGTCTCCAGATAGTGGATGACAGTGGGTTCCACGCCGCTGTTGCGGATCAGCTCCAGGGTGTTGCGGGAGGTACCACATTCCGGGTTGTGATAGATGGTGATTGCACTCATTTGCGTGTCTCTCATTAATCAAGTGAATATAAAATCGATAGCATCAGTTCGCGGCCAGCTGTTAGCGGCCATCAGTTAACGGCCCAACCCCGCTTCATACCAGGGTTTGCTGGCGTTAACCACCCGCACCACCAACAGCATGACCGGCACCTCAATCAGCACCCCGACCACGGTGGCGAGCGCCGCGCCGGAGTGAAAGCCGAACAGGCTGATGGCGGCGGCCACCGCCAACTCGAAGAAGTTGGAGGCACCGATCAGGGCGGAAGGACAGGCGACCGAGTGCTTCTCCCCCACCTTGCGGTTGAGCCAGTAGGCGAGCCCGGAGTTGAACAGCACCTGGATCAGAATGGGCACCGCCAACAGGGCGATAACCAGCGGCTGCTCAATGATGGCGTTGCCCTGAAAGGCAAACAGCAGCACCAGAGTGAGCAGCAGGGCCGCCACCGACCAGGGCTGGATGCGGGTCATGACACCGTCAAAATGGGCCTCTCCCTTTTTCAGCAAAGCCTTGCGCAGCAGCTGGGCGATGATGACAGGGATGACGATATAGAGCACCACAGAGGTGAGTAGGGTATCCCACGGCACTATGATGCTGGAGACCCCGAGCAGCAGCGCCACCAGCGGCGCGAAGGCAAACACCATGATGAGGTCATTCACCGCCACCTGCGACAGGGTGAAGTAGGGATCGCCGTTGGTGAGGCGACTCCAGACAAACACCATGGCGGTGCAGGGGGCCGCCGCCAGCAGGATCAGCCCCGCCACATAGCTGTCAAGTTGATCTGCCGGCAGCCAGTCGGCAAACAGCACGCGGATAAAGAGCCAGCCGAGGAAGGCCATGGAGAAGGGTTTGACCAGCCAGTTGATAAAGAGGGTGACGCCAATACCCTTCATGTGGCCCTTCACCTGATGCAGGGCGCCAAAATCGATCTTGAGCAGCATGGGGATGATCATCACCCAGATCAGCAGCCCCACCGGCAGGTTGACCTTGGCCACCTCCATGGCACCGATCGCCTTGAAGAGATCCGGCAACCCCTGCCCAAGCCCAATCCCCACCAGAATGCAGAGGGCGACCCAGGCGGTCAGATAACGTTCAAAAAAGCCGATGGCAGGCACGGCCTTGGCATCACATGTTGCAGACATCACAGCTCCCGATGCGGCGCAATTTCGCATCTTCTATTGGTTCAAAACACGGGTTTATAACAAGTAACGGCATATTCAAGCCGCCCCGGCAGCAGGCCGGGGCGGCGACTCAATGGTGCTGGCAGAGACGGCGCAGGGCATCGGGCCCCACCGGCTCCTCGGCGAGCAGCGGCACCACGGCGAAGCGGCTGGCATGTTGCTGCTCGACCGCCTCGATATGGGGCAACTGGCGCTCGGCCCGCAGTTGCAAGAGCGGCGAGCTGACCGCGGCTTGCTGCAAGCTGTGGTTGATGAGCCAGCCCCAGGGCTCGATGCCAGCCCGGCGCAGATCGGCCTGCAGATTGGCCGCCTCCTGCACTGGCGTCGGCTCGGGCAGCGTCACAATCAACACCTTGGTCTGTTTGGGATCCTGCAACTGCATCATGGGGGTGGTGATGTGCAGCCCCTTGTTTCCCATCTGGCGAGCGATCTCCCTGTGGTAGGCGCCGGTGGCGTCGAGCAGCAGCAGGGTGTGGCCGGTGGGGGCAGTATCCATCACCACGAAGCGCTTGCCCGCCTCGCGAATAATGCGCGAGAAGGCCTGAAACACGGCGATCTCCTCGGTACAGGGGGAGCGCAAGTC
>NZ_CAWNZT010000037.1:3445-8058 GCF_963878965.1 Aeromonas sp. HMWF015
AGCCCCCTTGGTGGCCAGCACCTGGGCGCGGTAACGCTCGGTCTCGGCGTGGGGGTCGATGCGACTCACCTCAAGATGGGGCAAGCTACCTGCCAGCGTCTCGTTCAGGTGCGCGGCGGGATCCGAGGTGGTGAGGTGCACCGGCAGGCCGCGGCTCGCCAGCTCCACCGCCACGGCGGCCGCCAGCGTGGTTTTGCCTACCCCGCCCTTGCCCATCAGCATGATAAGGCCGTGACCATCGGCGGCCAGCTCGTCCACCAGCGAACTCAACTCGGGCTGGGCTTGCTTGACACTGGACTGTACTGTCGGGGATTGGGCGGCTGTTCCCTCTGATTGCAGCAGCTGGCGCAAACTGCCGACCCCCACCAGATTGGTGGCCAGCAGCGGGATATGATCCTGCGCCAACCCCTTTATCCCCTGCGGCATATCGGCGAGAGCCTGTTGCTCGCGCTGCCAGAGCGCCACTGCCAGCGGATCTCCGGCAATGGCGCCTTCGGGGAAGAGGCCATTGATCACCAACTGCTGATTCAGCAAGCCGATGGCGGCCAGCTCCTCGTGGGTGCGAGCCACTTCCCGCAGAGTGGAGTGCTGGGCGCGCGCCACCAGCACCAAGCGGGTGCGAGCAGCATCAGCCAGCGCGGCGACCGCGTCGGCGTACTGGCTTCGCTGCTTCTCCAGCCCTGCCAGCGGGCCCAGGCAGGAGGCATCCCCCTTGCCCTGCTCCAAAAATTCGCTCCAAGCGCCCGGCAATTGCAGCAGCCGGATGGTGTGGCCGGTTGGGGCCGTATCAAAGACGATGTGGTCATACTCGGCCAGCAGCGTTTGGTCGGTCAGCAGCGCAGTGAATTCGTCAAAGGCGGCGATCTCGGTGGTGCAGGCGCCGGAGAGCTGCTCCTCGATGCTGCGTACCACGCTCTCGGGCAACTTGCCACGCACCGGCCCGACGATCCGCTCCCGATAAGCTTTGGCCGCCGCGGGGGGATCTATCTCCAGCGCCGACAAACCGGGCACAGCGGCGATGGCGGTGACGCGATTACCGATCTCGGTGGCAAACACCTGCCCCACGTTGGAGGCGGGGTCGGTGCTGACCAGCAGCACCCGCTTGCCGATATCACAGAGAGCCACCGCACTGGCGCAGGCCAGCGAGGTCTTGCCCACCCCGCCCTTGCCGGTGAAAAAGAGAAACGGCGGTGGATTGGTCAGAAAATGGTACATAGCCTCTCCCGAATGGTGCGTCACGACTCAGCAGCAACCACTGCCGGAGCAGCAGCCGTCCTTGACGATCCCCTTGATAGCCGCTTGTGGCGCAGGCAGCCCGGCATAACGGGCCAGCTCGCTGCGGCTCGGATAACGACCAGTCAACACCACCTGCCCTTCCACCAGCACCAGTGACAACCCCTCCTCCCCGGCATGGGTCAGAAAAGCGCTGACGGCAGGTGTCTCGGCAAACTGCATCGGCTGCTGGGCCAGATTGAAACGCTCGATAGCAACTCCCTTCTCCTTGGCCCAGGCGAGGTCGGCAGCGAAGGTGACCAGTGCCTGATCAACCTCGGTACCGCAAACACCGCTGGAGCAGCAGAGGGCGGGATCAAAAATCTGAATGGAGGACATGGCATTACTCCTTGTTGCAGCAGGGCTGCGCAGGCAGAACATGGGGGGAGCAGGCTGACTCGGCACGCATCACTCCGCACGCCTCGGGATGACCGGCGCAGCACTCCTCGGTAAGGTAGGCGATCACATCCAGCATCAGGGGAATATTGGCGCGGTAGCGCAGAAAGCGCCCCTCCTGCTCCACCGACAGCAGACCGGTATTGAGCATCGCCTTGAGGTGAAACGAGAGGGTATTGGGGGCAATATCGAGCTCGCTGGCCAGTTCACCGGCGACCCGCCCCTCCAGCCCGGCCTTCACCAGCAGCCGCCATACATCGAGCCGGATGCCGGATGCCAGCGATTCAAAGACCTTGGTGGCCATCTCTTTGTTCATCTTCACTTCCCTTGGTGCGCCCCTTTCATTTCAACTATACAAGAATTATTGAAATGATCAAGATGCGTACCGAAGCGAAGATTGGAGGTTCTGGTATCAAACCAGGCTGACTGGAGAATCGACGAGTGAACAACCGTTGCGGACGACCACACAGGGTTCATCGCAGATAAACAGACGCCCTCCAGAGGGAGGGCGTGTATCAGACAGTCAGAGCTGTCGGGGCAATCAGACGAACGCGTGCCTTATTTGGCAGCTGGCACAGCGTTGAAGGTGAGCAGGGCCGCCTTGTTGGCATCGCTCAGAGTCAGCTGGTTGCCGTTGATGGAGTAGGTTGCCACCTTCTCCAGCTTTTGCAGGAACTCGGTCTCTTTGTTCATGGCGTCGCCGATGCACATCATGCGAGTGGAGCCCATGGCGCCCAGCGTCAAGACACCGTCACCCTGTTTGGTGATACCGCCAAAATAGCGGTTGCAGCCGCCCTTGCCCGCCACCTTGCCGTCGACCACTTGCAGGGTGAAGGTATCGCCGGTGGCGCCTTGCAGCTGCCAGCTGGATGCTTGCAGTTGAGCCATGCTGGAACCTGTTGCCATTGCGCAGCCTCCCAGTGCCAGCGCGGCCAGCAGAGTCAGTTTCTTGTTCATGGATTCACCTCTTAATGATTAGAGCCATCAATATGGCAGCCTGTTTATCATGGCTGACGCCCATGCCAAAGGATTTTATTGTGATCTCCCTTCACTTTACTACCAGCTGGCATGTGCCATGCTTAGGCTCAGTTCCGGACCCAGGGAGGGGAAACGAATGGTCAAATCGCTCATCATCACACTGCTTGCAACCTGCGCCAGCATGGCCGCACAGGCCGCCGACTGGGCAGTGGTTCAGCCGCAATCTAACCCGTCTCTCTATGTCAAAAGTTACTCGGGTGTGCTGCTCAATGGCCATAGCCATCACAGCGACAGTTTTGATCTCTGGCTGGTCAATAGCGGCTATCAATATCCGGTGGTGGATGATGTGACCCTCTTTATGGAAGCGGGCCCGGCGGTGGCGGATCAGAATCGCACATCCGGTTTCAATATGAGTTCGGGGGTACGCTACCAGCTCTCTCCGGCATTCAATATCGGCAGCCAGATCAAGCATCTCGATCTCAACAAGGCCAGCACCCTGCTGGAGCTCAACTCCAGCCTGCTGCTGACCCCCAGACTCTCCCTCACCGCCAACTACGGCGTCAGCGCCATCACTGCCGATCAGGCACTGAGCCTGGGGGTCGGTTTCAACTTCTGAATCAGATCAGCGGCGTGGCACTCACCACCACGCCGTTGCGATCCGCATAGACGTAATCCCCTTCGTGGATGGTCACACCGGCAAAGCTGACCACGGCCCCCAGCTCTCCCAATCCCCGCTTCTCGGTCTTGACCGGACAGGCCGCCAGCGCCTTGACCCCGAGCACCAATGTCGCCAGGGTGCCCACATCCCGCGCCGCGCCGTGGATCAGGATCCCCTCCCACCCCTGCTCCACCGCCTTGACCGCCAGTTGATCGCCAAGCAGCGCACGGCGCAGCGAGCCGCCGCCGTCGATCACCATCACCTTGCCGTGACCGGGGCGGGTCACCAGATCCCGCACCAGACTGTTGTCTTCATAACAGGAGAGCGTTACGGCGCGACCATAGAAGATGGCCTTGCCGCCAAAATCCTGAAACACCGGGTCAGCCACTTGCAGCAAGTCGCCATGTTGATCGCAGAGGTCGGGCAGGAGATCCAGCATGATTTGATTCCTTTCAGATACATGAAGGTGTTCATTCTTTCATCAGGCAAGGTTTCTGGCAATCCAGAAGGATTCAATATTGCCCAGACAAACTGCTGATTTATCCGTCAATACTGGTGTCAGCCAAAGCTGGCCATCCTCCACCCAGTAGAGAGCATTCTGGCCAAAACTCGCTGCCAGCTGACGAGCTTGTGGCAGGGATAGCGCCACCGCCAGCGATGACTCCTGCCAGCTTTCGGCCGGGTCAGATCCCCAAAACGGCCCCACCACTGGCACCTGCAAATCCACTGTCAGATGGCGCCACAGCGCCCGTTCCCGCCGCATATTGCGTCGTTGTGTGACCCACTGGCTGGTCGGATTCCAGGCTGTGATGATGGCAAAGGCAGACCAGTCTGGTGGCTCAAATGGCGCGATAAAGCAGATTTTCTTGTAGTTTTCCCACAAATTCATGTCAATCACATGTTACATTCCATTACATTTTGTAGGGGCGAAAACCCGGTTCAGGCCAAGTATGATGCTGCTGTACCAGGGTTTGACCTATATCAAATCAGAGTTAAAAAGTTGCTATCTGACGGCAAAGAGTGTTGTTATGCTCCTGTTAACTGATAAAATGCGGCCACTTTCGTAATGGACGACCTTTCCAGGCTCTGCTCGACCAGACTTGTCGGGAACCTATAAGTGGCACAGGGATACTTGCCGGTACTGATGCCTAATTCGCGATATTCCGACCTGACTCTCATACCCAGGATGACGTAATAAATTTTCAGGATCAGTCAGGAAATCGGTTTGAAACGCCAAAGAGTGTTAAATTTAAGATAATTAACTGATAAGAATCTGGGAATACTCATGCAAACACCACACATTCTGATC
>NZ_CAWNZT010000038.1:0-18588 GCF_963878965.1 Aeromonas sp. HMWF015
ACCAAGATCACTGCAGCAGGGAGATATCCGCGACTTGCAGGAACAGGTTGCGCAGGTTGTTCAGCAGCGCCAGACGGTTGGCCTTGAGGGCTTCGTCGTCGGCCATCACCATGACTTCGTTGAAGAAGGTGTCGACCGGCTCGCGCAGGGCGGCCAGACGGGTGAGGGCAGCCTGATAGTCACCTGTGGCGAACAGCGGGGCCAGTTCGGCTTGCAGTTCGGCAACCTGGGTGGCCAGCGCCTTCTCGGCGGCATCGACCAGCAGTTCCGGTTTGACGGCAGTCGGCAACTCGCCTTCGACCTTGGCCAGAATGTTGCTCACGCGCTTGTTGGCGGCAGCCAGTGCCAGTGCGGCATCCAGCGTGCGGAAGTGACTGACGGCCTTGACGCGACGATCGAAGTCGAGCGGACGGGTCGGGCGGCGGGCCAGTACGGCCAGCACCACGTCGGCACCGATACCTTCGTCCTGATAGGCGGCGCGGAAGCGGCCCAGCATAAAGTCGACCACGTCGGTGACGATGGTTCTGTTGGTCAGCTTGTCGCCGTAGACGCGTACCGCTTCTTCAACCAGTTCAACCAGATCCAGATCCAGCTGCTTCTCGGTCATGATGCGCAGGGCACCGATGGCGGCGCGACGCAGGGCGAACGGGTCCTTGTCACCCTTCGGCAGCATGCCGATGCCGAAGATACCGGCCAGGGTGTCGAACTTGTCGGCCAGCGCGACGGCGCAGGCAACCAGACCGGACGGCAGGGCATCGCCGGCAAAGCGCGGCATGTACTGCTCGTTGAGGGCCGCGGCCACTGCTTCGTCTTCGCCATCGTGACGGGCGTAGTGCATCCCCATGACACCCTGGGTGTCGGTGAACTCGCCGACCATGTTGGTCATCAGGTCACACTTGGAGAGCAGACCGGCACGCTTGGCCTGAGCCACATCAGCGCCGATACGCTCGGCGATAAAGCCGGCGACGGTTTCGATGCGCTCGACCTTGGCCTTGACGGTGCCCAGCTGTTGCTGGAACAGCACGGTTTCAAGGCGCGGCAGGCGGGAGGCCAGGGTCTGTTTGAGGTCGGTCTTGAAGAAGAACTCGGCGTCTGAGAGACGGGGGCGAACCACCTTCTCGTTGCCGCTGATGATCTGGCTCGGGTCTTTGGACTCGATGTTGGTGACGAAGATGAACTTCGGCAGCAGCTTGCCGTTCTTGTCGTAGACCGGGAAGTACTTCTGGTCACCCTTCATGGTGTGCACCAGCGCTTCAGCCGGAACGGCCAGGAACTTCTCTTCGAAGTTGGCGGTCAGCACCACCGGCCACTCGACCAGTGCGGTGACTTCTTCCAGCAGGGCGTCGTCCAGATCGGCAACGCCACCGAAGGCGGCAGCGGCCGCTTCGGCGTCAGCCTTGATCTTGGCCTTGCGCGCCATGAAATCGGCAATCACCATGCCGCGCTCCTGCAGGATCTGCGGGTACTGGCTGGCGTTGTCGATGGTGAATTCGCTCTCGCCCATAAAGCGGTGACCGCGAATAGTGCGGGCGGAGTCGATACCCAGAATGTGAGCGGGAACCAGATCCCCATCCAGCAGCAGGGTCACGGTGAACACCGGACGCACGAACTGGATGGTCTTGTCGCCCCAACGCATCATTTTCGGGATGGGCAGCTTGGCCAGTGCGGAGGCAACCAGTTCGCCCAGCAATTCTTTGGCCGGACGGCCTTCGACCTTGGCGGTGTGAACCAGCCACTCGCCCTTGTCGGTGACCAGACGCTCGGCCTGCTCAACGGTGATGCCGTTGCCGCGAGCCCAGCCTTCGGCAGCCTTGGTCGGCTTGCCTTCGGCATCGAACGCCTGAGACACGGCCGGGCCGCGCTTCTCGACGCTCTTGCTCGGCTGTTCGCCAGCCAGCTCGCTCACCTTGAGGGCCAGACGGCGCGGTGAGGCAAACCACTCGACGTCGCCGAAGGCCAGATCGGCCTTGGTCAATTCGCTTTTGAGGTTGTCGGCAAAGGCTTCGGCCAGGGAGCGCAGGGCTTTGGGCGGCAGCTCAGCAGTACCGATCTCTACCAGAAATGTATGTTGTGCCATGTCCGTTCCTTAACCTTGCTTGTTCTCACTGCGCTGACACATAGGGAAGCCCAGCGCTTCGCGGGAGGCATAGTACGCCTCTGCCACGGCCTTGGTCAGGGTGCGAATGCGCAGGATGTAGCGCTGACGCTCGGTGACCGAGATGGCCTTGCGGGCATCCAGCAGGTTGAAGGAGTGAGCGGCCTTGAGGATGCGCTCGTAGGCAGGCAGCGGCAGCGGTTTTTCCAGTGCCAGCAGGTTCTGGGCTTCCTTCTCGTATTGCTCGAAGCAGTGGAACAGGAACTCCACATCGGCGTGTTCGAAGTTGTAGGTGGATTGCTCCACTTCGTTCTGGTGGAACACGTCGCCGTAGGTGGTCTTGCCCAGCGGGCCGTCAGACCAGACCAGATCGTAGACGCTGTCCACGCCCTGAATGTACATGGCCAGACGCTCGAGACCGTAGGTGATCTCGCCGGTGACCGGCTTGCACTCGAGGCCGCCAACCTGCTGGAAGTAGGTGAACTGGGTCACTTCCATGCCGTTCAGCCACACTTCCCAACCCAGACCCCAGGCACCCAGAGTCGGGTTTTCCCAGTTGTCTTCCACGAAGCGGATGTCGTGGATTTCGGGATCCATGCCCAGCTCTTTCAGGGAGCCCAGATAGAGTTCCTGAATGTTGTCGGGGGAAGGCTTGATGATCACCTGGAACTGGTAGTAGTGCTGCAGGCGGTTCGGGTTTTCACCGTAGCGGCCGTCGGTCGGACGGCGGGACGGTTGCACGTAGGCGCAGGCGATGGGCTCCGGGCCCAGGGCACGCAGACAGGTCATGGGGTGGGAAGTACCGGCACCCACTTCCATATCCAGCGGCTGAATGATGGTACAGCCCTGGCGGGACCAATAGTCCTGCAGCTGCAGGATCAGGCCCTGAAAGGTTTTGACATCGAATTTTTGCATAATTTTTTTCGCGCGAAGTGAAAATCAGAGCAAGATTTGCTGAATGTGAACCGAGGGAGTATACCGTCTGGCATGGTCGGATAATAGGCGAAATTGCAGCGGATTCGCGGGATGGTGCTGCGCTCTGGCTGGTCGGGCGGGATGTCCGGTATATGATGTGAGCAGTGCCGCCTGCAGAGTGGGTAGGGTCGGGCAAACCGCTGAAATAACGAGGGAGAGGAAATGGAACTGCGCTGCGCCTGGGTGACCAAGGACCCGGAATACATTGAATACCATGACAAACAGTGGGGCAGGCCGGTCTATGACGCCCGCGAGCTGTTTGCCAAGCTCTGCCTCGACGGTCAGCAGGCGGGGCTGTCGTGGATCACCATCCTCAAGCGCACCGAGAGCTATTACCGCGCCTATGCGGACTTTGATCCGGTGCAGATTGCCCGCTTCGACGAGCAGGATGTAGAGCGGCTGATGCAGGACAGCGGCATTATCCGCAACCGGCTCAAGGTGCAGTCGATCATCAGAAATGCCCGCGCTTATCTGGCGTTGCAGGAGCAGGGGATCGACTTCGCCGACTACCTGTGGGGCTTTGTTGGCGGCACCCCCATCGTCAACCAGCGGCAGGGCAACGGTGACATTCCGGCGACCTCGCCGGAGTCGGATGCCATGTCGAAAGCGCTCAAGAAGCTCGGCTTCAACTTCGTCGGCAGCACCATCTGTTACGCCTTTATGCAGGCAGTGGGGATGGTGAACGATCATCTGGTCAGCTGTCCTTGCCACGCCGAGTGTCAGTTACCGCGCTGACAACCCTTCGATTACCCAAAAAAACATCACTCTCGCCATCTGTTAAGGCTTGCGTCAGACAATGGCGTGCCAGCGCGTTACAATCCGGCCCCCGGCATGGTGCCGGATTGTTTTCACAGAGGTTTTTTCATGCGAGCCAAGATCCTGGTGCCTGCTCTGGCACTGACCGTTGCCCTGAGCGGCTGTACCACCAACCCCTACACAGGTGAATCCCAGACCTCCAAAGGTGCCTGGGGCGCGCTGGCTGGCGCCGCTGCCGGTGCGGCCGTAGGTGCGCTCTCCTCCAGCAAGGGTGACCGCAAGAAGGGCATCCTGACCGGCGTTGCTGCCGGCGCGGCGCTGGGTGGCGGTATCGGCTACTACATGGACGTGCAGGAAGCCAAGCTGCGCGAGAAGCTGCAGGGCACCGGCGTCAGCGTGACCCGCAATGGCAATGAGCTGATCCTCAACATGCCGAACAACGTGACCTTCGACAGCTCCAGCTCCCAGCTGAAAGCGGCCGGTGCCAACACCCTCTCCGGCGTGGCCATGGTGGTTGCCGAGTTCGACAAGACCCGCCTGAACGTGGTCGGTCACACCGACAGTACCGGTTCCCGCGATCTGAACATGAAGCTCTCCCGCGCTCGTGCCGATGCCGTTGCCGCCCAGCTGATTGGTCAGGGCGTAGCAGGTAGCCGCATCTCCACCACCGGCGTAGGCCCGGATCAGCCGGTTGCTACCAACAGCACCGCCGCTGGCAAAGCCCAGAACCGCCGCGTGACCATTACCCTGACCCCGACCGCCTAAGTCGCTCAGGTTTCGGTAACGAAAAGGCCCCGCCAGTGATGGCGGGGCCTTTCTATTGGAGCCGTTGCTGGCAATGGCCCCTTGTTGTTTGCTCCCTTCTCCCCTTGTGGGAGAAGGGGCGGGGATGAGGGGGATAACCGCCTCTTAGACCGCCGCAGTCAGCTGCACTTCGACCTTGTAGCCCTCGTGGGCGAGGCGGGCCTGTACGCAAGCTCTAACCGGTGCTGTGCCAGCCGGGATCCAGGCATCCCACTGCTCGTTGAAGGCAGCGATGTCCTGAATGTCTTTGAGATAGATATTTGCCATCAGGATCTTGTCGACGCCGGAGCCGTTGACTTCCAGCAGACGCTGCAGGCTCGCCAGCACTTCGCGGGTCTGCTGGTGGATGTCGGCCTCTTCGCTGACGGGCACTTCCACCACGTAGAGGGTGCCATTGTGGATGACGACGTCAGACCAACGCTGGGTGGTGCCGATTCGGGTAATGGTTGTCATGGAGTGCTCCGGTACGGGGGGCTTATTGACCCTTGCGGATCAGATAGCGGTAGGGGGCCTGCTCTGTCTCGCTGGCGACCAGGGTGTGATCCATAAAGCGGCAGAAACTGGGGATGTCGCGGGTGGTTGAAGGATCGTCGGCGCTGACCAGCAGGGTCTCGCCATCCGCCATCAGCCGCACTTTCTTGCGAACCATCATAACGGGTTCCGGGCAACGAAGCCCGATTGCGTCCAACTCGTGGGTCGCCTCGCAGAATAAATCACTCATCTATTATCAACCTTCAACCTATTCGGCTGCCAATGATACTCAGGGCTAAAAAATAATCAAACAAACGACCTATTCACCAGCATATGTAAGCGAAATGTTATTCGACCCTATCCAGCTTGCGCCGGACGAGTAATATAAAAATTGAACCATATTCAACAAGGAGGTGAATATGCAGGTCTCCTACGGCAGATTACAAGCCTATGCAGGCATGGGGTTCTTGTCCTTCGCCATGATAGTGATGGGCAGCCCGATCGGGAATACCGGTACCTGGTTCGGCTCCATGGTGATGGTCGGGTTGGGGCTCTGGATCGAGCTCAGCGATTACTATGACGAGGATGAGGACGAGAACGATCAATCCTGAATCGGATGACGATTCAACAACAAAGGCGGAGCAATTCCGCCTTTGTCATTTCTGCCGTTTGGCAATGTGCCCGGATCAGCGGGTCGAGCGCATCGCCCGCTCCAGATGCAGCGCCGTCTGCTCCGGGTTGGCCTTGGGGTCGTTGAAGAAGTTGCTCAGCACATCGAGGATCGCCTGCCGCATATTGGTCGGCGTCGCCATCCCTTCCGCCATGCTGGGCAGCAGGTTGTCCTGCTTTTCCGCCAGCAGGAAATCCTGATAGGAGCGGACTGCGCAGCGGTCGAACTTGCTCATGTCGGGATTGGTCAGCGCCGGGATCGACCCCTTCACCCGATTGAACTCCTCCTGGAATTGCGGCGTCATCAGCAGCTGGGCCAGATCCCCCTGCGCCTGCAGCTGGGCTGGATCCCGCTGTTTGAACATGGCGATGGAGTCGAGGTTGTAGCTGAACAGTCCGGCGCTGCCCGGGCTCGGCAGACAGGCGATATCCTCACCCGGCCGGTAGTTACCGGCGCTCAGCTCCCCCTTCACCCAGTCGCCCATGATCTGCATGGCGGCGCCACCGCTCTCCAGCAAATTGGTGGCCTGATGCCATTTCAGACCGGCGTATTTTTGCGGGACGTAGGCGCGCAATTGCTGGAAACGGGTCAACACCCGCACCATGTCGGGGCCGGTCAGGGTGGCGCTGTCCTGTTCGAGGAACGCCTTGCGATAGAATTCTTTTCCTCCCTCACCGAGTGCCACCGTTTCAAACAACACTGCCAGCTGCCAGGGCTCGTTGCCGATGGCGAGCGGGGTGATGCCCCGTTTTTTAAGCTGGTCGGCGACGGTGACAAACTGGGCCCAGCTGGTGGGCGGAGTCAGCTTGTTGCGCTCGAACACCTTGCGGTTGAGCCACAACCAGTTGACCCGATGGATGCCGGTGGGCACCGCCATCAGGGCGCCATTCTGGCTGAGGGTGGCACGCACCATGGGCGGCATCTGGCTGTACCAGCCGAGGTGCTCGGCCATCGGGCTGAGATCGCGCAGGAAGCCGAGCCCGGCCCACTCCTTGAGCTCATAGCCCTTGAGGTGGGCCGCTTCTGGCGGGTTGGCGGCCAATGCCCGGCTCTTCAATACCGTCATGGCGCTCTTGCCGCCGCCGCCCTGCACTGCAAAGTCGTTCCACTGGTTGCCCTGTTTGGTCCACTCGGATTTGAGCACTTCGACCGCTTTCGCTTCGCCGCCTGACGTCCACCAGTGCAGTACCTCCACCTGGGAGGCGGCAACGGGAGCAGAGAGCAGGGCGATGACAGAAAAAGACAACCACTTCATAAGGTTACTGCCTTGGTAGGGAGAGCGTGGCCTGCAGGCCACCTTGCGGACGGTTTTCCAGCACCAGATCGCCGCCGTGGGCGTGGGCTATGTTGCGGGCGATGCCAAGGCCGAGGCCGGTGCCGGCCTGATCCGTGCTGAGCCGGTAATAGGGTTCGAAGATGCGCTCGAACTGATCGTCCGGCAGGCCGGGGCCCTCATCCATGATGAAGAGGATCAGCATCTCCTCGTCATCCATGATGATGATGCGCACCTTCTGGCCGTACTTGATGCCGTTGTCCACCAGATTGCCGATGCAGCGCTTGAGCGCCAGCAGCTTGCCGCGATAGGGCCACTTGCAGTGCCCTTCGATGGTCAGCCGCTCGTCGTGCAGGTTCATCGACTCCGCCATCTGCTCCAGCAGGGCGTTGATATCGATCTCTTCGATATTCTCGTGAATGTCGGTCTCTTTGACCGTCTGCAGCGCCCCTTTCACCATCAGCTCCAGCTCGTCGAGATCCTTGTTGAACTTGGCGATTTGCACCTCGTCGTCGAGCAGTTCGACCCGCAGCCGCAGTCGGGTGATGGGGGTCTTGAGGTCGTGGGAAATCGAGCTGAACAGCCGCTCTCTATCGTCGATATAGCGACGAATGCGGTGTTGCATGATGTTGAAGGCGCGGGTCGCCGCCACGATTTCCGATGCTCCTTCCTCTTTGAGCGAAGGCTGATCGATATCCTTGCCCAGATTGACCGCCGCCTTGGCGAGACGGCGTAGCGGGCGGGTCTGCCAGCGCACCAGCATAAAGGTGAAGAAGCAGAGGAACACCGTCATCAGGGCGATGAAACGCACCTGGTTGCTCGGCATCACGGTATCGTCGAGGGTCATGTAGGGGGCGGGCAGCAGGGCCGCCAGATAGAGCCACTCCCCCTTTTCAATCTCGATCTGGGTCACCAGCACCGGTGGATTGAGCGGTTCCAGCGACAGGGTGTAGCGGGCCCAGGAGGAGGGCAGGTCTGCCAGCAAGGTGTCGTTGTTGAAGACGTGGAGGTCGTCGGGTCGGGAGAAGTCCACCTTGATCGCCATGGCATCGGAGAGCTTGCGGGTCAGCACCCCCTGTACTTCCTGCAGCACCAGCGTCTTGCGCTCGCTCTCGGGGATGGCGTTGATGTGGATCTCTTCCTCGTTGAGCGAGACGAAGAAGCGGCTGCCACCCATGTTGCGCAGCTGGTCCAGCGCGATATGGCGATACTGCAGTGGCAGGGATTTGAAGAAGTTGACGGTGGAAGCGGCAGACATGGCGAGGTTGCGGGTGGTACTGAGCATCCCCTCCAGCTCCCGCTTCTGGATCTGCTGCATCCAGATGCCGGTCAGAATGGTCTGGGAGAGCAGGATGGCCAGCAACAGCAGCAGGATCATCCGTGACAACAGGGAGCGGGGCACCAGCGCCCCCCAGGACCACTTGTTGCTCATGGCAGCTCGTGCACCTCGGCAATCAGCATGTAGCCGCTACCGCGGATGGTCTTGATGATGCGCGGGCTCTTGCCGTTGTCGCCGAGCTTCTGGCGCAGACGGCTGATCTGTACGTCGATACCGCGCTCCATCGGCAGGCTTTCGCGGCCGCGGGTGGCATCCGAGATGGTGTCCCGATCCAGCACCACGCCGGGCTGTTGCAGGAACATGCCGAGCAGCATGGCATCGCTGCCGGAGAGATCCAGCAGGCTGCCATCATCATGGGTCAACTGGTGGCTCAGGGTGTCGAGGGTCCACTCGGCAAAACGCAGGCGGCGGCTCGGCTCTTTCTCTTTTTCCGGCTGGCGGAATTCGGCGCGGCGCAGCAGCGCCTTGATGCGGGCCTGCAGTTCACGGGGGCTGAACGGCTTGGCGATATAGTCGTCGGCGCCGAGTTCGAGGCCGATCACCCGATCCGCTTCGTCGGAGGCGGCAGTCAGCATGATGATGGGCACCTGGGAGTCACGACGGATCTGCTGGCAAAGGGTAAAACCGTCCTCGCCGGGCATCATGATGTCCAGAATAATCAGGTCCGGGCTGTGCTGGGCGAGTTGCTGGCGCATCTCGTTACCCTCCGCCGCCGTCAATACCTGAAAGCCCGCCCGGGTCAGGTACTCATTGAGCAGCTCGCGGATCTCTTGGTCGTCATCGACGATCAGCAGTTGTTTGCTCATTGACATATGTATGTGCATCCACCCATTTTTTTGTGCAGATTGAACCTGTCGGGGGAGTAAAAAGCAAGCAAGCCCCCTATCTAATGTGAGGTTTAAGGCAATAACAGCCTATTGATAAGATTAAAACGAAAAAAGGCCGACCCAAACGGGACGGCCAACAGACAGCTTCTGACCACTGACGAGCACCCCGTGTGGCGATCGTCACAGACTTGAAAAGGGGGCCAGTCAGACTGGCCCCGAAAAGGGACAACTCTCAGTAGTGCATCCCGTCGATCAGGCTGGTTATCACACCCGTTCAAACACGGTGGCGATGCCCTGGCCCAGACCGATACACATGGTGGCAACCCCCAGGGTGGCATCCTTCTCCTCCATCAGATTGATGAGGGTAGTGGAGATGCGGGCGCCGGAGCAGCCAAGCGGGTGACCCAGCGCAATGGCGCCGCCGTTGAGGTTCACCTTCTCGTCCACCTGATCCTGCAGACCCAGATCCTTCACGCAGGGCAGGGACTGGGCGGCAAACGCCTCGTTCAGCTCGAACAGGTCGATATCACCGACAGTCAGACCGGCACGCTTGAGCGCCTTCTGGGTGGCTGGCACCGGGCCGTAACCCATGATGGCGGCGTCACAGCCGGCGATGGCCATGGCACGTACCTTGGCGCGCGGCGTGAGGCCGAGGGCCTTGGCGCGATCCGCGCTCATCACCAGCATGGCGGCGGCGCCATCGGACAGGGCCGAGGAGCTGCCGGCGGTGACGGTGCCGTTGACCGGGTCAAACACCGGGCGCAGCTGGCTCAGGGTTTCGACCGTGGTCTCCGGGCGGATCACCTCGTCATAGTCGTAGAAGAAGCGGGCACCGCTGGCGTCATGGCCTTCCAGCCCGACGATCTCCTTGGCAAAACGTCCTTCCTCGGTGGCGGCGTGAGCGCGGCGGTGGGAGCGGGCGGCAAACTCGTCCTGCTGCTGGCGGCTGATGCCGTGCAGCTTGCCGAGCATCTCGGCGGTCAGTCCCATCATGCCGGAGGCTTTCGCCACCGACTTGGCCATGCCGGGATGGAAGTCAACGCCGTGGCTCATCGGTACGTGACCCATGTGCTCGACGCCGCCGATGATGAAGATATCCCCATCACCTACCTGAATGGCGCGGGAGGCATCATGCAGCGCCTGCATACTGGAGCCGCACAGACGGTTGACGGTGACTGCCCCCACCTGCTTCGGAATACCTGCCAGCAGTGCGGCGTTGCGGGCGATGTTGAAGCCCTGCTCCAGGGTCTGCTGCACGCAGCCCCAGTAGATATCCTCGATCTCGTTCGGGTCGAGGTTGGGGTTGCGCAGCAGGATGGATTTCATCAGGTGCGCGGACAGATCTTCTGCACGCACGTTGCGGAAGGCGCCGCCCTTGGACCGGCCCATCGGGGTCCGGATACAGTCGACAATGACTACGTCTTTCATGAATGGATCTCCTTTCCGCAATCAGTAGAAGGTTTTGCCCTGGGCAGCCATCTCGCGCAGCTTGTCGCTGACGCGGTAGAGCGGACCCAAGTCGGCATACTGGTCGGCCATGGCCACGTAGCGATCCAGACCGATAGTGTCCAGATAGCGGAACACGCCGCCGCGGAAGGGAGGGAAGCCCAGACCGTAGACCAGCGCGATGTCGGCTTCGGCTGGCGTGGCGACTATGCCCTCTTCCAGACAGAGCACCACCTCGTTGATCATCGGGATCATCATGCGAGCGATGATGGCTTCCTTGTCGAAATCCTGTTTCGGCTTGGCGATGGGGGCCAGCAGCTCGTAAGCAGTGGCGTCAGCCACTTTCTTCGGTTTGCCCTTCTTGTCCTGCTCGTAGGCGTAGAAGCCCTTGCCGTTCTTCTGACCGAAGCGGTTCACTTCGTACATCACGTCGATGGCAGTGCGGCCTTCCTTGCTCATGCGTGCCGGGAAGCCCTGCGCCATCACGTCACCGGCATGGTGGCCGGTGTCGATGCCGACCACATCCAGCAGGTAGGCGGGGCCCATGGGCCAGCCAAACTCCTTCTCCATCACCTTGTCGACGGCGGCAAAGTCGGCGCCATCGGCAACCAGTTTGTTGAAGCCGAAGAAGTAGGGGAACAGCACCCGGTTGACGAAGAAGCCAGGGCAGTCGTTGACTACGACCGGGGACTTGCCCATGGCGGCGGCGTAGGCCACCACGCGGTTGATGGTTTCATCGGAGGTCTGCTCGCCGCGGATGATCTCCACCAGCGGCATGCGGTGCACCGGGTTGAAGAAGTGCATGCCGCAGAAGTTCTGCGGGCGCTTCAGCCCCTTGGCCAGCAGGGATATTGGGATGGTGGAGGTGTTGCTGGCGAGCACGGCGTCTTCGCCGATGATCCCTTCCACTTCGCCCAGTACGGCGGCTTTCACCTTGGGATTCTCGACCACGGCTTCGACCACGACGTCCACACCTTTGACGTTGTCATAGCTGAGGGTCGGAGTGATGGCAGAGAGCACCTGGCCCATCTTGATGCCATCGATGCGGCCCTTTTCGAGCTGGCCGTTGAGCAGCTTGGTGGCTTCACCCATGCCAAGTGCCAGAGCCTTCTCGTTGATGTCCTTCATCACCGCCGGAATGCCCTTGCTGGCAGACTGGTAGGCGATGCCGCCGCCCATGATGCCGGCACCCAGTACGGCGGCGTGGCCAGTGGCCTTGCTCGCCTGCTTGGCAGCCTTCTTGGCCAGTGCCTTGATGTGCTGATCGTTCAGGAAGATACCGACCAGTGCCTTGGCCACGTCGGTTTTGGCCAGCTTGATAAAGCCCTGTGCTTCAACGACCAGCGCCTCGTCACGGCCCATACCTGCGGCGGCTTCGACGGTTTTAACCGCCGTCATGGGGGCCGGATAGTGCTTGCCCGCCACGGCGGCAACCATGCCGGCGGCGGTGGTGAAGCTCATCATGGCTTCCAGTTTGGAGAGGCGCAGCGGGGCTTTCTTGGCGGCACGACGGCTCTGCCAGTCCAGCTTGCCCGCGATGGCGTCCTTGATCATCTGCAGCGCCGCGCTCTGCAGTGCATCCGGGGCGACCACGGCGTCGATGGCGCCCACCTTGAGGGCGTCATCGGCACGGTAATCCTTGCCGGTGGTGATCCACTCCAGTGCGTTGTCGGCGCCGATCACTCGCGGCAGACGGACTGTGCCGCCAAAGCCCGGCATGATGCCGAGTTTGGTCTCGGGCAGGCCGATTTTGGCGGTGGTGTCAGCCAGACGGAAGTCGGTGGAGAGAATGGTCTCGCAGCCGCCGCCCAGAGCGTGTCCCTTGATGGCGGAGAGGGTCGGAACCGGCAAATCTTCGATGGCGTTGAAGATGTCGTTGGCCTTTTTCAGCCAGCCGAGCAGATCTTCTTGCGGCAGATCGAACAGTTCCAGGAATTCGGTAATGTCGGCACCGACAATAAAGGCGTCTTTGCCGGAGGTGAGGATCAGACCTTTTAGTTCACGTTCTTGTTGTAATGCGGCGATCGCTTCGCTCAGGGAGAGCAGGGTAGCGCGATCCAGCTTGTTGACTGAACCCGGGGCATCAAACCTCAGCTCGGCGATGCCGTTTTCGAGGTAGCTGACCGACAGGGTTTCGCCTTGGTAGATCATGAGAGTGTCTCCTTGTTCCCACTCAGTGGGGAGTGGTGCTCCTTTATCCCCAGCAGGGGGCGAGGCTCACTATTGATCCAAAAGGAGACATTTTCAACACCTATTTAAAACATTTGTTTAACAGTTCTCGAGTAAAAGCTCCTCATCACAAAACGGGCAAAAGAGAGGCGCCTTACGGCGCCCCAGTTAGATGTGAGTTTGTTATCAACTGGCCAGTTCCGGCCGGTTGCGATACTGGTTCAGCACCTCGGGATCGGCGAGGGCATGGGTATTGTTGACCGGCCGGTTGTGTACCACTTCGCGCACCGCCAGTTCGACGATCTTGCCGGACTTGGTGCGTGGGATTGCATCCACCTGCAGGATGCGGGCCGGTACATGGCGGGCGGTGCAGTGTTGCTTTATTTGCTGGCGGATCCGCTCGCGCAGCGGCTCGTCCAGCTTGCAGCCCGCCTTGAGCTTGACGAACAGCACCACCCGCTCGTCCTGCTGCCACTGCTGGCCGATGACGATGCTCTCTTCCACTTCGTCGAGCTGTTCGACGTAGCGATAGATCTCGCTGGTGCCGATGCGCACGCCGCCCGGGTTGAGGGTTGCGTCGGAGCGGCCGTAGAACAGAATGCCGCCGGTCGGGGTTAGCTCGATCCAGTCGCCGTGACACCAGATGTTGTCGAACCGCTCGAAGTAGGCGGCGTGGTACTTGTCGCCATTTTCGTCACCCCAGAAGTAAATGGGCTGGGCCGGGAACGGCTTGGTACAGACCAGCTCGCCTTTCTCCCCCTGCACCGGCTGGCCCGCCTCGTTGAATACCTGCACCGGGAGACCGAGGCCGCGCCCCTGGCTCTCACCGCGATAGACCGGGCTGAGCGGGTTGCCGATGACGAAGCAGGAGCAGATGTCGGTGCCGCCTGAGATGGAGCTGAGCTGCACATCCTGCTTTATCTGCTGGTAGACGTAGTCGAACCCCTCCGGCGACAGCACAGAGCCGGTGCTGCAGATCAGCCGCAAGTGCGGCAAGTCGTGGCTGTTGATGGGGGCATAACCCTGTTTGTGCAGCGCGTCGAGATACTTGGCCGAAGTTCCGAACAAGCTGACCTGCTCGTCGCGGGCGAGATCCCACAGCACGTTGCCGTCCGGGTAGAAGGGCGAGCCGTCATATAGAACCAGAGTGGCGCCGGAGGCGAGCGCGCTCACCAGCCAGTTCCACATCATCCAGCCACAGGTGGTGAAGTAGAAGATCCGCTCCCCCGGCTTGATGTCGCAGTGCAGCTGATGCTCTTTCAGGTGTTGCAGCAGGGTGCCGCCAATGCCGTGGACGATGCACTTGGGTTTGCCGGTGGTGCCGGAGGAGTAGAGGATATAGAGCGGATCGTTGAAGGCCATTGGCTCGAACTGGAGGCTGGCGTCTGGCTGGTTCGCCAGCAGTTGTTGCCAGTCGTGGCCAAGCTGCAGCGGGTTGCCGAGCAGGGGGATCATCACCGTCTGCTCTATGCTGTCGATCTGGCTGACGACCCCTGCCACTTTGTCCTGAATATTGATGGCCTTGCCGTTGTAGCGATAGCCATCCACCGCAAACAGCACCCGCGGCCGGGTCTGGCCGAAGCGCTCTACCACGCTGGCCTCGCCAAAGTCGGGGCTGGTGGAGGTCCAGATCGCCCCCAGACTGGTGGTTGCCAGCATGGCTACCACGGTTTCCGGGATATTGGGCAGATAGGCGGCAACCACATCACCACGACCAATCCCCTGATTCCGCAGCCATTGAGCCAGCCGGGCAACCTGTTCCCCAAGCTCACGCCAGCTCAGGGCGCGGCTTGGGCTCCCTTCGATGCGGGAGATGATGGCCGGGCTCTCGTCCTGGCGGCGCAGCAGGTTTTCGGCGAAGTTGAGGCGGCTGTCGGGGAACCAGCGGGTGCGCTGCATATCCTGACGATTCTCCGCCACTATGTTGCCGAGTTCGCCCTTGACGCCGCAGTGCTGCCACACCAGCGGCCAGAAGCGGGTGGTCTTTTCCACCGACCATTGCCACAGCTGCGGATAGTCCTGCAGTTGCAGGCCGTGGAAGCGGTTCACCTCTGCCATAAAGCGGTAGAGGTTGGATTGCTGCATCCTGAGCGGATCCGGTTGCCACAGGCAGAGGTTGTCCATGAGTAATCCCTGACTTCATGTATCTACCGGCAGTGTATTGAATTGTTTTTGATTTGTTAACGACTGGTTCTTTGTTGATAACAAACACGTTTGTAACGTATGCGTTACCTCACGAAGCGGCAGCTTGACGGGTCGAGCCGCCAAGCGCTTGATGTTATGCTGCAATCACATTCACCTCGGAGCAGGACGCCATGAGCAGCTACAGCCAACTTTTTGCCCAGCATCTCGATACTTTGCAGCAACGCACCCGCGATATCCTGCAGCAACAGGGACTTGGCGGGCTGGCCATCCACTCCGGCCAGACCCACCGTATCTTCCTCGATGATCAGGATTACCCGTTCAAGGTAAACCCGCACTTCAAGGCCTGGTTGCCGGTGCTGGACAATCCCCACTGCTGGCTGCTGGTGGACGGGGTGAACAAACCAATCCTGCTGTTCTATCGTCCGGTCGATTTCTGGCACAAGGTGGCGGATCTGCCCAATGCCTTCTGGGTCGAGTTCTTCGATATCCGTTTCCTGACCAGACCGGAGCTGGTGGCCGATCATCTACCCGCCAACAAGCAGGAGTGGGCCTATCTGGGTGGTCATCTGGAAGTGGCCGAGCTGCTTGGTCTGACCCAGCCCAATCCGGAGGCAGTGCTCAACTACCTGCACTATCACCGCGCCTACAAGACCCCCTACGAGCTGGAGTGTCTGCGCGAGGCGAACCGCATCGGTGTTCGTGGTCATATCGCGGCCAAGGACTCTTTTATGGCGGGGGCGAGCGAGTTCGAGATCAATCTGGCCTATATGAAAGCGGTCGGACAGGGAGCCAATGAGGCGCCCTACGGCAATATCGTCGCCATCAACCGCAACGCAGCTATCCTTCACTACACCCACTTGTCCGCTGTGCGGGTGCCCGATGCGGAGCGCCACTCCTTCCTGATCGATGCCGGTGTCGATTTTCACGGTTATGCCTCCGACATCACCCGCACCTGGGCGTGGCGGCGCGGCGAGTTCGCCGATCTGATTGCAGCCCTCGACGAGCAGCAGCAGGAGATCATCAAGGAGATCAAACCGGGTCGTCGCTACAGCGAGCTGCACCTGCAGATGCATCACAAGCTGGCGCGCCTGCTGCAAGCGACCGAGCTGGTGGATATGTCGGTAGACGAGATGATCAACACCGGGGTGACCAATGTGTTCTTCCCTCACGGCCTCGGCCACTTCCTCGGTTTGCAGGTGCACGATGCGGGTGGTTTCATGCAGGATGAGCGCGGCACCCACCTGGCGGCGCCCGAGCTGTTCCCCTATCTGCGTTGCACCCGGGTGATGGAGGTGGATCAGGTGTTCACCATCGAGCCGGGACTCTACTTCATCGACAGCCTGCTGGAGCCGCTGCGTCAGGGCGAACAGGGCAAACGGGTCAACTGGAACAAGGTGGAGGCGCTGCGTCCGTTCGGCGGCATCCGCATCGAAGACAACGTGGTGCTGCACGCCAACGGGGTGGAGAACATGACCAGACAAGCAGGACTCTGATGGCTGCTGCGTACTCCATTCCGGCTGCCCCGCTGGAGTTGACCGAAGAGATAAAGAAGAGCCGCTTCATTACCCTGATCGCCCACACCCCGACCGTCGAGGCGGCCAAGGGGTGGGTTAACGAGATCAAGCGCCAACATCCGGCCGCTCGCCACCACTGCTGGGCCTTTGTGGCTGGTGCGCCGCAAGATAGTCAGGTTTATGGCTTCAGCGATGACGGCGAACCTTCCGGTACGGCGGGCAAACCGATCCTGGCCCAGTTGATGGGGTCGGGGCTCGGTGAAATCTGCGCCGTGGTGGTGCGTTACTACGGCGGCATCCAGCTTGGCACCGGTGGACTGGTCAAAGCCTATGGAGGCGGCGTCGGTGCCGCCCTCAAGCAACTGCCCACCCTGCTCAAGGTGCCACGCACTCCCTCTCTCATTCACTGCGATTACGGTGACATGGGGACGGTCGAGTCGCTGATCAGCAGCCATAATGGCGAATTGCTGGCGGCCGATTACGGTCAGCAGGTCACCTTGCAGGTGGCGTGGGAGTCCTCGGTTTGGGCTCAGGTGGACCGTGAATTGACCGACCGGACTCATGGGCGGGTATCCCTCAGTCCCTTAGATGGCTAGAATCCATCGCTCTTTAATTGGGGAAAGGGAGCTGTAATGCACATTCTGAGCATTATTCGCATTGTTGGCCTGCTGGTTGCGCTGTTCAGCTCGACCATGCTGTTGCCTGCACTGGTGGCCTTTGGCTATCGGGATGGTGGTGGTGCCGAGTTCGTCAGCTCTTTTCTGATCGCCCTGCTGCTCGGCGTGGTGCTCTGGTTTCCCAATCGCTATCACAAGAAGGAGATGCGTTCGAAAGAGGGCTTTCTGATTGTGGTGCTGTTCTGGACTGTGCTGGGCAGTGTGGGGGCGGTGCCCTTCATCATGAGCGATGTGCCGGATATGTCGGTCTCGGAGGCCTTCTTCGAATCTTTTTCCGGCCTGACCACCACTGGCGCAACGGTATTGACCGGGCTCGATAATCTGCCCAAGGCGTTTCTGTTCTACCGCCAGCTGCTGCAGTGGCTGGGGGGGATGGGGATCATCGTACTGGCGGTGGCCATTCTGCCACTGCTGGGTATCGGGGGCATGCAGCTCTATCGCGCCGAGATCCCGGGGCCGGTGAAGGATACCAAGGTGACGCCGCGTATCGCCGAAACGGCCAAGGCGCTCTGGTTCATCTATTTGCTGCTGACCGCACTCTGTGCGCTGGCCTACTGGCTCGCCGGAATGACGCTGTTCGATGCGGTCTGCCATTCGTTCTCGACTCTGTCGGTCGGTGGCTTCTCCACTCACGATGCCAGCATCGGTTTCTTCAACAGTCCGGTCATCAACCTGATTACCGTGGTGTTCCTGCTGCTGGCCAGCGTGAACTTTGCGCTCCACTTTACCGTCTTCTCCCACCGCCCGGTGCGGCTCGGGCGCTACCTTTACGATTCTGAACTCAAGGTGTTTCTGGCCATCCAGGCGACCCTGGTGATGATCTGCTTTGTCGCCTTGCTGACCCACGGACACTACGCCACTTGGCAAGAGGCGCTCAACCACGGCCTGTTCCAGGCGGTCTCTCTGGGTACCACCACCGGCTATAGCACCACGACCTATGCAGATTGGCCCTCCTTTCTGCCCATGCTGCTGATGTTCTCAGCATTTATCGGCTGTTGCGCGGGCAGTACTGGCGGCGGCATCAAGGTGATGCGTTTCATGATCCTGTTCATGCAGGGGATGCGCGAGTTGAAGCGGTTGGTTCACCCCAGAGCCATCTATACCTTGAAGCTGGGGAATAGGGCGGTGCCCGAGCGCATCGTCGAGGCGGTGTGGGGCTACTTCGCCACCTATATTATTCTCTTCTTTATGTTCATGCTGCTGTTGCTGATGACGGGGCTGAACGAAGTGACCGCATTCACCGCTGTTGCTGCGGCTTTCACCAACGTAGGTCCGGGTTTGGGAGAGGTATCAGCCAACTTCGGCAATATCTCGCCAGCGGCCCAGTGGATACTGGTGTTGGCTATGTTGTTTGGTCGATTGGAAATTTTTACGCTTCTGGTACTGTTTACTCCTGCATTCTGGCGTAGTTGAGGTTGTTATGGACA
>NZ_CAWNZT010000039.1:0-22056 GCF_963878965.1 Aeromonas sp. HMWF015
GTGGCCATCGGTGCCAACCGCTTTCCAGGTCAGGGTTTCGCCGTTATGGGTGATGGCCTTGCCGCTGGCATCCATAACCTGACCGAAGAGGGTCAGTCGCACATCGATCACCGGATCCGAGTCAGCCTTGATGGTGATCTTGCCGCTCGTCTGCTGGTCATCAGTGGTCGAGTTAGCGCCATCGAAGCGCCCTTCATTGAGGGTTACATCGGTCAGGGTCAGGGTTGGTTTCTCCCCTTCCCCAATCTGGATATTGAGGGTGCCGCTGGTGCTGTCGTTGTTGCCGCCCGCCTTGTCGTAGTCGTTGATGATCACCTTGATGGGGAGCTCGGTCACGGCGTTGCCGCCCTGATGAAGCCCCTGATAGAGGGTGACCTGATAGTCAAACCCGTTCTTGCCCGCCTGATCGAGGTTACCAACCAGCTTGACCTCGAACACCTCGACCCGCTGGCCATCCACCATCACATAGCCCTTGATCAGCTGGCTACCGGGGATGGTGCTGTTGCCATCAACCAGCTCGTACTGCACCGGTTTACCCAATGCGGTCAGCGCAGGCTGTTCGCTGGCATCGGCAAACACCACCTCGACCACCCGATCCGACCCGGCTTGCACATCGAAGTGACCGGTTTGACTCAGGCTGTTGCTGCCAGTGAGGCCCCCCTCATCCAGGGTCACACCAGCGCCCGGGATAAAGCTCGGGGCCCTGCCATCCACGATGGTGAGCGGCAGCGTGGTACCGATCCGATCGCCATCCTTGTCGGCGAGGGTGACCGCCAGCGGCAGGTTGAGGGACTCGCTCCCCTTGTGATCCAGCTCGCCGCTCAGAGTGACCTTGGCGGTGACGCTCCAGTTACCGTTGTTATCGACCAGGCTCAGCTCGGCGCGCAGCACCACCTGGCCACCGGCGGCTCCGACCAGCTGGCCGGTTGCGGGATCAACGGCGAAAGTGACCGGGTTACCGTGGCTGGTCAGTCCGGTCAGGGTGATCTGGATAGCGGCGATATCAAACCCAAGAGAGTTGGGGTCAAGGACATCGCTGCCGTGCGCGACCGAGAAACTCATGGTGCTGACGGCAGCCGTCTCCCCTTGCGCCATCTCGGTGATGGTGGTGCCGGTCACGGCGGAGATGGTCGGATTGGCACCATCACCCACCGCCACGGTAATGGTGGAGGAGACCTTGTCACCATCGCTGTCGAGCAGGGTAAAGCCCGCCTTGAGCAGGCTGTCGGCACTGCCCTGATCCAGCGGTTGATGAAGGGTAAAGCTGTATTTGCCATCGTTACCGAGGGTCAGCTCAAACACCAGCTTGCCATCTGGGGTACGCCCCTCGATACGATGATCGGCCACCGCGATGGTCACGGCCTGCTTGCCCGAGGTGAACCCTTGCAGCCCCGGCTGGTTGGCATCGAAGGTGATGCTGGCCAGCGGATCGCTGCCCGCGGTGATAGCCAGATCGCCGTCAAGGGTCTGGCCCTGCTGCCAGTTGCTATCTTCGGTGAGCGTGAGGGAGACAGGATTAATCTGCGGCAAGGCACCGTCGGTAATGGTGATATTGAGGGTGCCGAGATTGCTCTTGTCGCCGTCAAAATCTGAACCCTGTACCTTCAGGCCAAGATTGAGGCTGTTGGTCGCTTCCGGCTCGTCAAACACGTCGGTCAGGGAGACGCTGTATTTGCCATCCAGCCCGATGGTAACGGTGAGGATTGCCTTGCCCTGCCAATCCTTGACGATCAGCTGGTTGTCTTGAACTTCGTAACTCGTCGCCTTGCCCTGGCTGGTGAGCCCCGCCAGCGCCGGCTGGCTCGCCTCAAAGTTGAGGGAGACCAGACGATCGCTCCCCACCGTCACCGGCAGTTGGCCATCGATGCTCTGGTTGCCCCCTTCTTGCAGGGCGACGCCTTTATCGAGACCGAGCACAGGATCTGCACTATCACTCACCGTGATGGTAGCGGTTCCCTGATTTTTGCTGCCGTCGCTGTCGGTGACTTCGACCGGCAGATTCAGTTCCAGCTTGTTGTCTGCCCCGTGATCCAGGTTGGTATGCACCGTTACCTGATAACCGATCTCTGCGCTGGTGTGAGCGGCGATGGTGGCAGGGACGGTAGGGATGGAGACCGTCATCACTACCAGACCACCACTGGTCACCGCCTGGAAGGTGTGGCCATCGGTGCCAACCGCTTTCCAGGTCAGGGTTTCGCCGTTATGGGTGATGGGCTTGCCGCTGGCATCCATGACCTGACCGGAGAGGGTCAGTCGTACATCGGTCACCGGATCCGTGTCAGCCTTGATGGTGATCTTGCCGCTCGTCTGCTGGTCATCCACGGCCGAGTTGGCGCCATCGAAGCGCCCTTCATTGAGGGTTACATCGGTCAGGGTGAGGGTCGGTTTCTCCCCTTCCCCAATCTGGATATTGAGGGTGCCGCTGGTGCTGTCGTTGTTGCCGCCCGCCTTGTCGTAGTCGTTGATGATCACCTTGATGGGGAGCTCGGTCACGGCGTTGCCGCCCTGATGAAGCCCCTGATAGAGGGTGACCTGATAGTCAAACCCGTTCTTACCCGCCTGATCGAGGTTACCAACTAGCTTGACCTCGAACACCTCGACCCGCTGGCCATCCACCATCACATAGCCTTTGATCAGCTGGCTACCCGGGATGGCGCTGTTGCCATCAACCAGCTCGTACTGCACCGGTTTACCCAATGCGGTCAGCGTAGGCTGTTCGCTGGCATCGGCAAACGCCACCTCGACCACCCGATCCGACCCGGCTTGCACGTCAAAGTGACCGGTTTGACTCAGGTTGTTGTTGCCGGTGAGGTTCCCCTCATCCAGGGTCACCCCGGTGCCCGGGATAAAGCTCGGCGCCTTGCCATCCACGATAGTGAGCGGCAGCGTGGTACCGATGCGATCGCCATCCTTGTCGGCAAGAGTAACGGCAAGCGGCAGGTTGAGGGATTCACTCCCCTTGTGATCCAGCTCGCCGCTCAGGGTGACCTTGGCGGTGACGCTCCAGTTACCGTTGTTATCGACCAGGCTCAGCTCGGCGCGCAGCACCACCTGGCCACCGGCGGTTCCGACCAGCTGGCCGGTTGCGAGATCAACGGCGAAAGTGACCGGGTTGCCGTGGCTGGTGAGTCCGGTCAGGGTGCTCTGAATAGCGGCGATATCAAAGCCGAGGGAGTTGGGGTCAAGGGCATCGCTGCCGTGCGCGACCGAGAAACTCATGGTGCTGACGGCAGCCGTCTCTCCTTGCGCCATCTCGGTGATGGTGGTGCCAGTCACG
Organism: Aeromonas sp. HMWF015; assembly: GCF_963878965.1. Classification (NCBI taxonomy): domain Bacteria; kingdom Pseudomonadati; phylum Pseudomonadota; class Gammaproteobacteria; order Aeromonadales; family Aeromonadaceae; genus Aeromonas; species Aeromonas sp. HMWF015. Next base: position 3,278 of record NZ_CAWNZT010000039.1, read on the forward strand.
GCGGAAATGGTCGGGTTGGCGCCATCACCCACCGCCACGGTAATAGTGGAGGATACCTTGTCACCATCACTGTCGAGCAGGGTAAAGCCCGTCTTGAGCAGGCTGTCGGCACTGCCCTGATCCAGCGGTTGATGGAGGGTAAAGCTGTATTTGCCATCGTTACCGAGGGTCAGCTCAAACACCAGCTTGCCATCGGCGGTACGCCCCTCGATAAGATGGTCAGCCACCGTGATGGTCACGGCCTGCTTGCCCGAGGTGAACCCTTGCAGCCCCGGCTGATTGGCATCGAAAGTGATGCTGGTCAGCGGATCGCTGCCCGCTGTGATAGTCAGATCACCGTCAAGGGTCTGGCTTTGCTGCCAGTTGCTATCTTCGGTAAGCGTGAGGGAAACAGGATTAACCTTCGGCAAAGCGCCATCGGTAATGGTGATATTGAGGGTGCCGAGGTTGCTCTTGTCACCGTCAAAATCTGAGCCCTGTACCTTCAGGCCAAGGTTGAGGCTGTTGGTCGCTTCCGGCTCGTCAAACACACCGGTCAGGGAGACGTTGTATTTGCCATCCAACCCGATGGTAACGGTGAGGATCGGCTTGCCCTGCCAATCCTTGACGATCAGCCGGTTGTCTTGAACCTCATAGGTCGTTGCCTTGCCCTGGCTGGTAAGCCCCGCCAACGCAGGTTGGTTGGCCTCAAAGTTGAGGGAGACCAGACGATCGCTGCCCACCGTCACCGGCAGCTGACCATCGATACTCTGGTTGCCACCTTCTTGCAGGGCGACCCCCTTGTCGATGCCCAATGCGGGATCACTGCCATCATTGACAGTCAACGTCAGGTTGGCACTGGTGCTGTCGCCATCGATCTCGTTGGCGCTTACCTGCAAACCGAGGGAAAGAGAGTCGCTACCTTGATGATCGAGCGGGCCGGAGAGGGTGACCACCACCCGACCAGCCAGATCGCTGCCCTGCTGCTGCGCATTCAATTCGGCGCGCAGCACCTCCACCCGTTGGCCACTGCCATCCAGGTAGTAACCCACCAAGGTGCGATCATCGGCAAATTCAAAGGTCAGCGGATGACCATCGTTGGCAAGACCCGATCCGTTGAGGGTAGTCAGGGTGCTGCTCTGATTGCTGAACACCAACGAATCCACCAGCAGAGGATCGGCGGTGTGTTTGACCACAAAGCTGCTCTCGCCCACCACGGCGGTACCGTTGGTAAAGGCATCTTCAGTCAGAGGAATGGCCGGGATCTCGAAGCTGGGCGGATTGCTGTCCACCAGATTGATCACCAGCGGTGCTTTCACCAGATCACCATCGCTGTCTCGGTATTCGAGGTTGAACGGCAGGCGCAACTCGTCCTGACCGTGATCCAGACTCTGACTCCAGACAATGCGATAGCTGCCGTCATTGTTGAGGGTCAGAGTGAAGACAGTCGCCCCACCGGCACTGGCGGTCAGGGTCTGGCCATTAATGGAGTAGCCAAGCGGCACACCTTGGCTGACGAGCCCCAGTCCCTCCAAGGCACTCTGATCAGCGGCGAAGGTGACCTGCAGATTGCCATCGACGCCAGCACCGGTATTGAGGCTTCCGGTAGCCGTGACAGGGCCATTGGCCAGCCCGGTTTCAGATAGCGTGAGCGTCTCGCTCTGGCCGATCAGAGGCGCACCGTCCAAAGCCGAATTACCCGCCAGATCGGTGACGCTGGCACGCACTTCAAAGGATTGATTGATGCCGGAGAGATCCAGGCCGCTCACCTGCCAGCGGCCATCGGCTCCCACCTGTGCCGAGGTGGTCAGCAGCGGCTGGCCATTACTGTCGACCAGAGTGATGGTGACGCGTTGACCCGCTTCCACATTGCTGGTGGAGCCGCTCAGAGTCGCGCTGCTGTTGCCAAACAGGGCTGTGGAATCGAGATCATCGATGTCGATAGATGCCTGGGTATCGACATTGATAGCGAGGGTATCGCTGGCGCGGTTGCCAGCAATATCCACGGAGTTAACCTGAAACTGGTACTGGCCATCGGCCAGGGTCTGCGGCAACTGATATTGCCAATTACCGGCGGCATCTACCGTCAGGACGGTGAGCACGTTGCCGCCAAGGCTCAGGGTCACGGTGGCACCGGGCTCCCCCTTCCCTTGCAACAACGGGGTATTGTCACGGGTCAGATCATCGGTCTGGCTGGCGCCGGTGTCACTCTCATCGGCGAGATCGAGGGTGATGGTGGTGATGGTATCGAGCAGGGTCTGTCCGGTGTCGCTGGCATTGTTGCCCGCCTGATCCTGGGTATTGGCCACAATCTGCAACGGGCCATCCACCAGTTTACCGGTTACATCGCCAAAATTGGCTTCCCAGACCAGGCCGGGCAGTACCACGGTCGTCACCGTCAGTGAGTTTCCCGCCTGATCGATAAGAGTGACGGTGACCGGTTGGCCCACCTCCACATCATCCACCACACCACGAATGATGACGTCCACCGCTTCATCGGCGTTGATGATGTTGTCGCTGGTTTGGGGCTCGGTGATGGTGATGGCGGCAAAGAAATCGCGCTCTTCGGAAAACAGCAGCTCATCGCCCACCGGTTGCACCGCATAATCGGTATCAAAACCGGCCTCGGCCAGGGTGGCATCATTGGTACGATCGACCACCACAAACCCACCTGAGCTGGAACCAGCCACACCACCGATATTGCCTGCAGCAGGCGCTGCGATACCTGCGGCGGTCTCCTGGAACAACTCGGTCGGATCGATACCCTGACGGATCGCCTCCTGCAACGAGGCCAGTTCCGGATCGGCCGGTTGCCCATCAGCAGCAGGCGTGACGGGCTCAGGTTTGGCGGCCGTTTCTTGCTCGCCAGCGGGATCACTGCCCGGCTCGGCTAGCTGAAAATTGCTCCCTTGAACGATTTGCAGGCGATCCCCCGGCTGCAGCGCCATCCCCACCTTTGCTCGCATGACAGATCCATCTGCACTGATGACAAACACGGAGCCCTCGAGTTGGGTGATCACCGTGGACTTTTCAATTTGCAACTCTGCCATACAACCTCCAGCAAAACTTTAACCACCAACATCAGTACCTACAGGGTACTTGTCTGTTCAATAATCATACCGCACCAGACTGTATGGGTCTTTTCGCTATTTTCGACAATGATTGCAATAAAATAACCATAACTTACAAGATTGTGCATCTAACAGGCCTTTTTAAATGAAATGAGATTTGGATGACCCCAATCACATCACCTTTATTAATAGGTCTATCAGTCTATATATCCCCATTTCTATCACTTGGCGAGAAATTAGCCTCTAACCTCGGTGAACGAACCATAATCCCTAGACCAAAAGCCCATACTGCAACACTGCAATTTTGCATATAAAACCAGTTAAATGCATAACTAATTACAGACGTTCTAAACCATAGCGCTGGCAAGTTGCATAAGCAGAAAAATGAAACGTGCGTGACGGCATCTATCAAATATCCGCCATAAGATATTCAGCAGTTAACAAGGAATTGAGTTTCCATAAAATTTAATCCAGATCTCATTTCAACGATCAATCCTGCGCCCCAATTGATCTGGCACAACTCTCCCGACGATAAATCATCATTAAATTTACCTATTTGTTAGGGTAGACCTCGAGCAATCAGGTATTGCGCGGTTTTATTCACCGTCAATCAGACCTCTGCCCACCCTGCCAAAAGGGGATGAAATCCACGCAACAAGATGGAATCGGGCAGATCGGAACATTTATCTGGGAGTGATAAACGTGGGTTCACAACACAGGCATACCAAACTGGGGCTCGCCGCCCTGCTGCTGACCAGCTGGCTTGGCGCCAGCTGCTGGGCACAGGCTGATGAAGCAATCACCAAGGGCAAGATAGAGGCGCGCAGCGAGCTGTTCGCCAAGGATCACGCCGATCAGTTCACCAGCTGGCAAGCCACCAGCGAGAGCCGCGAGCGCACCGATGCGCTGGCGGAAGATCCCAACATGGTGGTGCTGTGGGGCGGTTACCCCTTCGCCAAGGATTACAACAAGCCGCGCGGTCACTTTTATGCGTTGACCGACGTGCGCGAGACCCTGCGTACCGGCGCCCCGAAAACAGCCGAAGACGGCCCGCTGCCGATGGCCTGCTGGAGCTGCAAAGGCCCGGATGTGGCCCGCGTTATCGACGAAAAAGGAGAGGATGGCTACTTCAAGGGAATGTGGGCAAAAGGTGGACCGGAGATTGTCAACACCATCGGCTGCGCCGACTGCCACGACACCGCCTCGAAGGAGTTCAAGGAGGGGAAACCTGCTCTGCACCTCTCCCGTCCCTATGCCGACCGGGCCATGAGTGCCATCGGCAAGCCGTTCAAGGAGCAGGGGCGCTTCGATCAGCAGTCCCAGGTGTGCGGCCAGTGCCACGTGGAGTACTACTTCAGCGGCCCCACCAAGGCGGTGAAATTCCCCTGGGACAAGGGTACCAGCGTCGAGCAGATGGAAGCCTACTATGACGAGCTGGGCTTTGCCGACTGGACCCATGCCCTCTCCAAAACGCCCATGCTGAAAGCCCAGCACCCCGAGTACGAAACCTGGCGCGCCGGCATTCACGGCCAGAACAACGTCGCCTGCGTCGACTGCCACATGCCCAAGGTGCAAAACGATCAGGGCAAGGTCTACACCGATCACAAGGTGGGCAACCCCTTCGATCGATTCGATCAAACCTGCCGCAACTGCCACACCCAGAGCAAGGAGATGCTGCAAGGGATCGTCAAGCAGCGCAAAGAGGCGGTGATCGAGACCAAGCTGAAGGTCGAGAAGCAGCTGGTGCACGCCCACTTTGAAGCCAAGGCGGCCTGGGATGCCGGCGCCACCGAGGCCGAGATGAAGGATATTCTGCAGGACATCCGTCACGCCCAGTGGCGCTGGGACTACGCCATCGCCTCCCACGGGGTGCAGATGCACGCCCCCGAAGTGGCCCTCAAGGTACTTGGCAGCGCGCTGGATAAAGCCGCTGACGCCCGCACCAAGCTGGCGCGCCTGTTGGCCAGCAAGGGGATCAGCCACGAAATCGCCATCCCCGACATCTCCACCAAGGAGAAAGCGCAAGCGGCCCTTGGCATGGATATGAAGCAGTTCAACAGCGACAAGGCCCAGTTCCTCAAGACCACGGTCCCCGCCTGGGATGCCGAGGCCAAAGCGGCCGGACGGCTGGCACAGTAACGGCGCCTGCGGGCCCGGCGCCAAGTCGGGCCCGCAGCGGATGGAGGCTTCCTATGGGTGATTTAACGATGGATTTTTTACGACTGATGCTGATGGCAGCCATGCTGCTCACCAGCCTGCAGGGTCAGGCGGCCGAGCTGGTTGCAGCCCCTGTTCCAGCTACACATGAGGTGGAATTTTTACGCAATCCCGACAAGGCCTGCACCGACTGTCACAAGGAGCAGAGCGAAGGGATGCACGGCAAGCATGGTCAGGCGACCAATCCCAACAACCTTAAACCGGTGACCTGCACCAACTGCCACGGCCAGCCCTCCCCCCAGCACAGAGAAGGGGTCAAGGATGTGATGCGCTTCAGCCACAGCCTGAAGGATAAAGAGAGCATCAAGCTTTATCCCATCAGCGAGCAGAACGGGGTCTGCATGAGCTGCCACGAGCCCAAAGAGCTTCGCGAGGCGCTCTGGGCCCACGATGTGCACGCTACCAAGCTCACCTGCACCAGCTGCCACCAGCTGCATCCGGTCAAGGAGCCCATGGTGGGGATCCCGGAAAAATCCCGCATCAAGCTCTGCGTCGACTGTCACAGCAAGCAACATGAGGCCAGCAAGGCCCGGCAGGAGCAGTCCAAACCGGCTACCGGCAAGGAGGCATCATGAGCTGCTCTCGTCGTGACTTTATGGCGGGGATGGGCGCGGGGGCCCTCATCATGATGACGGGCACGGTGCGCGCCGGCGCTGCCAGCCTCGCCCACAGCCAGACCATAGACGGAGTGCGCTACGGCATGCTCCATGACGAGACGGCCTGCATCGGCTGCACCGCCTGCATGGATGCCTGCCGGGAGGTCAACAAGGTGCCGGAAGGGGTCTCGCGCCTCGAGATCATCCGCTCCGGCCCCATCGGAGAATTTCCCGATGCCGAGTACCACTTTTTTCGCAAGTCCTGCCAACACTGCGACAACGCCCCCTGCGTCCACGTCTGCCCCACCGGCGCCTCCCATATCCGCAAGGAGGATGGCATCGTAGATGTCGACGCGGATCTCTGCGTCGGCTGCATGTATTGCCTCGCCGCCTGCCCCTATCAGGTGCGCTTTATCAACCCGGTCACCCGAGTGGCAGACAAGTGCGACTTTTGCCGCAAGACCAACCTGGCGGCGGGCAAGGAGCCAGCGTGCGTGGAATCCTGCCCCACCAAGGCGCTGGTGTTCGGTAATCTGGATGATCCGGACAGCCCCATCGCCCAACGGCTGGTGAAGGAGACCACCTATCGCTACAAGCAAGCACTCGGCACCTCACCCAAGATGTACCGCGTGCCCAAAGGGGAGATAACGTCATGACCATGCTAGCGGCATTTCACTTCCCCTCTCTTGTTTGGGGATTTGCCCGATCGCCATCTACTGCTGTGACCGAGGGAGGAATGGATCATGTTGCATGACGCATTTCACTTCCCTTCCCTCGTGTGGGACTGGCCCATCGCCATCTATCTCTTTCTGCTCGGCATCTCCGCCGGGGCCACCACCCTCTCGGTGCTGTTGCGCCGCAAGGGGGCAGGCAGCGAGAGCGGCATCATCAAAGCGACCGCCATTCTGGCGCCAGCGAGCGTGATATTGGGGCTGCTGATCCTTATCTTCCATCTGGCCCGCCCCTGGACCTTCTGGAAGCTGATGTTCCACTACCAGTTCGACTCAGTGATGTCGATGGGGGTCATGCTGTTTCAGCTCTATATGGCGGTGCTGTTCGCCTGGCTGGCAGTGGTGTTTCGCTCCGAGATCGAGACAATGCGCAGCCGGTTGCTGAAAGAGAAGTTCGCTTTTGTGGATGGGCTGATTGGCTGGCTTGCCCGCATCGAGCGACTGCTGGCCCCGCTGTTGCTGCTGCTCGCCGTGCTGCTGGGGGCCTACACCGGCTTTCTGCTCTCTGCGCTCAAGACCTATCCGCTCTTGAACAACCCGGTGCTGCCGGTGCTGTTTCTGGTCTCGGGCATCAGCTCCGGCATCGCCTCCACCATCTTGCTGGCGGTGACGCTCTTCAAGGAGAACCATCACAGCCAGGGGGTGAGCTTTGTGCATCGCTTCGAGCGGCCGGTGCTGGCGGTGGAGGTGTTGCTGCTGGTCTGCTTCTTTACCGGCCTCTACTTCGGTGGCGGCCAGAAAGAGGTGGCGATGTGGACCTCCATCGGCAGCGGCTTCTGGGCTCAGGTGTTCTGGCTCGGGGTGGTGGGCATCGGCATGCTGCTGCCCCAGCTGTTGGCTCTGCTGACCCCGGCGCCCCTGCGGGAGCGAAACGGCCATCTGGTGCTGGTCTGCAGCCTGACCCTGGTGGGGATCCTGCTGCTGCGCTACTTCGTGCTCTATGCCGGTCAAATGACAGTCGTATAACGGTATGATCACCAGCGCCAGCCACCCTCGGGTGACTGGCGCTAGTTTGTTGCTGGCCCAATGAATTTCTGGTGATGCCACACCCGTTGCTTGGCAATATTCCCCGCCAAAGCGAGACGACGCTACGTGTGTGCCATGACATGAATGACATCAAAGATTGACTGGAGGTTGTGTGCTGGCGGAGCTCGGCTATCTCTCACTGTTGCTGGCGGCGGCACTCTCCTTGCTGCAGGGCACGCTGCCCTGGCTGGGATTACGGCTCGCCTCCCCGACTCTGCTGCGCAGCGCCACGCCGCTGGCGCTGATCAATGCCATCCTGCTGTTGGCCTCCCTGCTGCTGCTCGCCAGCTGCTTTGGCCAAGATGATTTCACCGTCAGCTATGTGGCCCAGCACGCCAACAGCGCCCTGCCGCTGGGCTTCAAGCTGGCGGCTGTCTGGGGCGGCCATGAAGGCTCCATGCTCTTTTTCGTTTTTGCGTTGGGGCTGTGGGGCGCGCTGGTGGCGATGTGTTCAAAACGGGTCGATCCGCTGATCACCTTTCGGGTGCTGGCCATTATGGGGCTGATCGTCGGGATCTTTGCCCTCTATACCCTGATCTTCTCCAGCCCGTTTGACCGCCAGTTCCCGGGGCCGCAGGAGGGGCGCGATCTCAACCCCATGCTGCAGGATATCGGCCTTATCATCCACCCACCCCTGCTCTATCTCGGTTACGTCGGCTTTGCAGTCAACTTCGCCTTCGCCATGGCGGCGCTGCACTCGGACCGGCTCGATGGCGCCGTTGCCCACTGGAGTCGCCCCTGGGCGCTCGGCTCCTGGGTCTTTCTCACCGCCGGCATCGTGCTGGGTTCCTGGTGGGCCTATTACGAGCTCGGCTGGGGTGGCTGGTGGTTCTGGGATCCGGTGGAAAACGCCTCCCTCTTGCCCTGGCTGCTCGGCACCGCCCTGCTGCACGCCCTGATTGTCTGCGAGAAGCGCGGCGCTTACGGCCACGCCGTGCTGTTGCTCTCCATCTTCACCTTCGCCTTGAGCCTGCTCGGCACCTTCGTGGTGCGCTCCGGGGTGCTCACCTCGGTACACGCCTTTGCGGTGGACCCCAGCCGCGGCCTCACCCTCTTGTTGCTGCTCGGCTTGCTATTGACCTGCGCCCTCACCCTGTTTGCCCTGCGGGCGGACATTCGCGCCCCCAATGCCCGCTTTGGCTTGCTGTCAAAAGAGGGACTGCTCGGCGCCGCCATCCTGCTGCTTTGCGTGGCCTGCGCCAGCGTGCTGCTCGGCACCTTCTACCCCATGGTATTCCAGTCACTCCATCTGGGTTCACTCTCGGTGGGCGCCCCCTATTTCAATACCATCTTCGTGCCGTTAGCCCTCTGCCTGATGGCGCTGATGACCCAGCTGCCGCGCCTGCGCTGGCAGCAGCTTGCGGCACATTCCCGACTAAACGCGCTGTTGCCGCCGCTGTTTGGCCTGCTTGGCGGCGGGCTCATTAGCCTTGCCTATCTGGAACAGGGATCGGTTTCCGGTAGCTGGATTGGCATCCTCTCCAATATGGTGAGCCTCTGGCTGATGGCCAGCCTGTTGCTCCCGCTCTTGCAACTGACTTCATTCCGCGATTTCACCCTTAACCGACTCGGCAGCCTGCTGGCCCATCTCGGGGTGGCGGTGTGTGCCCTCGGCATCGCACAGGTGAGTGACCACAGTCAGGAGGGGGGCGCTGTGCTAAGTGCCAACCAGCCCTACCAGCTCGGCGCGTTCGAGTTTCGTTATGAGGGGCGCGAGCCGGTGATCGGCCCCAACTATACCGCCGAGCGGATCACACTTAGCGTGCACAAGAACGGTAAAGAGGTGGCGCGGCTGACACCGGAGCGGCGCCACTACAGCGTGCGCACCATGAACATGAATGAACCCGGCATCGCGTGGGGAATGCTCGGCGATCTCTACGTGGTGCTCGGTGAGAAGATGGGACCAGATGCCTATGCCATGCGGCTGCACTACAAACCGCTGGTGCGCTGGATCTGGCTCGGCGGCCTGTTGATGATGGCAGGTGGCACCCTGCGTCTGCTCGCCCGTCGCCCCTTGCTCGCCTCCCGTTCCGTTACGGTTGGCACCTCCCATCACCAGCTCGAACAGGAGGCCTAATGAGATCCCGCCTGCGCCTCTTTCTTCCACTGCTGCTGACCCTGGGCCTCGGCATCCTGCTCTGGCTCGGCCTTGGCAACAATCCCTATAGCCAGGATGAGGCGACGCTCGGCCGTACCCTGCCTGCGTGGCAGAGCGACAATCTGCTGGACGGACGTCCGATCCAGACCGCCAGCCTCAAGGGGGAGCCCTTTGTCCTTAACGTCTGGGCCAGCTGGTGCGCCAACTGCCGCGCCGAGCATCCGCTGCTCAGCGAGCTCGCGGGCACCGTGCCCCTCTACGGTCTCAACTACCGGGACAAAGGGGATGCCGCCCGCGCCTGGCTTATCCAGGCGGGCAACCCCTATCGCGCCGTGCTGGCCGACCCCGACGGCCGACTGGCGCTGGAGCTCGGCGTCTACGGCACGCCGGAGACCTATCTCTTTGACAGCGACGGCACCCTACTGACCCGCCATACCGGCCTGCTCACCCGGGAGATCTGGCAACGCCAGTTTGCCCCTCTGCTCGACCAGGCGCGAGCGGATGCGCAAATGAAGGCCGCCACTACTGCACCAGCTATTGCAATATCAGCTCGGGAGACACAGCCATGATGCGCCGTTCCCTTGCCTGCACCCTGCTGGCCCTCGGCATGCTGCTGAGTGCAACTGCATATTCCAGCGGGGTCGATACCTATCAGTTTCGCCACCCCGAGCTGCAAAATCGGGCGCAAGAGCTGGCCCGCGCCCTGCGCTGCCCCCAGTGCCAGAACCAGAATCTGGTTGAGTCCAACTCCCCCATCGCGCAGGATCTGCGGCTCGAGGTCTACCGCTGGGTGGACGAGGGGCAGTCTGATGAGCAGGTGATCGCCCGCATGACGGAGCGCTTCGGCGATTTCGTCCGCTACGATCCCCCCTTCAAGGCCAGCACGGCGCTGCTGTGGGGCGGTCCCCTGCTGCTGTTGGGGCTGGCGCTGTTGATCCTGTTTCGCCGCCTGACGCGCACAAAGGCGCACCCCATCCCTGCCGTTAAGGCCATCGTTGAGGCCCCCCCTCAACCCGCCGCCGATCCGCGCAACGAATTGAATTTGCTGATCATGCACGGGGAGCAGGCAGGCCTCTCCCCAGACCAACCACTCTACAGGGAGCTAAGCGCCGCCCGCCTGGCCAACGCCATCCCGGCGGCTGAGCTGGTCCTGCGCGCGCAACTGGCCAGCCAGCATGACAATCGCGGCCGCAATCATCGGCACGGGCGGGCCTTGTTGCTGCTTGGCATCATGGCCATCGCGGCCGTTGCCGCTGTGTATTTCAGCAGCGGCCGCTATCAGGCATGGCAGGCTTATCAGTCGCGCCCCGATCCGCTGGCGGGATTGAGCCCGCGGGATCTGCAGGACAAGGAGCTGGGCGCCCTGCACCAGCGCCTGCAAGCCAACCCCGCCGATCTCGACAGCTGGGCGGCGCTCGGCCAGCTCTATCTCTATCGAAACAAGTACGACAACGCCCTGCTCGCCTACCAGCGCCTCGCTCTGCTGGAGGGGGGTGCCAGTGCAGCGACCCAGGCCGCCCAGGCCACTGTGCTCTACTATCAGGCGGGCCAGCAGCTCACCCCGGAGGCACTGCACCTGCTCGATAGCGCCCTCAAGCAGGACGCGGGGGAAGTGAGCGCCCTGATGCTGCTCGCCTCCGATCACTTTCTGCATGGTCGCTACAGCCAGGCCATTGCCCTGTGGCAGCAACTGCTCGATGGCGAGCGCCCTCGCATCAACCGGGCTGCACTGATCGAGGCGATCCAGACGGCAAGCATAATGGGCGGGTAACCCCTTGATTGAAGAAGGGTAATCGTGGTGATATGGCGCCGCGACCACGCAAGTGGCTCAGCACTCTCTTTCAATAGACAAGGATGTCTGGATGCAACTCACCCTGTTAAACGACTCGGGCAAATTCGATGGGCTCGATGACACCATTAGGCACGTTTTTGCCGAGACGGCGCACAAATTGAATGCCTTGTTCGATCTCTCCCAACTGGATGTCACCTTCAGCCCTTTTGCCGAGGGGGATGCTCCCGATTCGGGTATCGGTGGCTGGGCCATCAACATGTATCGAATAGAACTCCAGCTTGATCTGGAACGGCCTGATATCAAAGAGGTGATCATCACCGAATTGCCTGCCGTGCTGGCCCACGAAGTCCACCATATCGTGCAAAAGAAGAACAAGGTGGAAGCAGAAACACTGGCCGAAAACCTGATTTTTGAAGGACTGGCCTGCTACTTTGAGCAGAGGTTCAATGGTGGCACACTCCCCTCGCTGTTCAAGGAGTCTCATCACCATGACTGGCAATCGCTCCTGGCAGAGATGACGCCCCATCTATCCAGCAAGCAGTTCAACTATTTAGACTTTTTCTACTGCCGTGATAACCGGCCATTTCCCAAATATGCCGGTTACTGGGTGGGGTTCAATCTGGTGGCCAACTATCTGGCCAAAAATGGCCTGAATGAAATAGAGGTCATGGGCCTGCCCGCCGAAGCGTATTTCAATTAACACGCCTTTACACTGTTCATGGCTATCACAGAGCCCAAATCCGGAGAGAAGATCATGATCCCCATTCGCTGCAAGGCCGTCTCCGGCGTTGCCCTTACCACTGTTGATGGCGAAACAAAATTGCTGGTGATGAAACGGGTCAAGGGGGGCTTCTGGTGTCATGTGGCGGGCACGGTGGAGGCAGGTGAAACCGGCTGGCAGACCATTATTCGGGAGTTTGGCGAAGAGACGGGGATCAGGGTCACCGAACTCTACAACGGCCAGTATCTGGAGCAGTTCTACGAGGCGAGCCTCAATACCATAGAGATGGTGCCGGTCTTTGTGGTCTATTGCCCGCCCAATCAGGCGGTGACCCTCAACGATGAGCACACTGAATATCGCTGGTGTTCCCTGGCCGAGGCCAAGGCGCTGGTGAGTTTCCCCGGCCAGAAGGCGCTCTACGACCATATCTGGCACCATTTTGTCGACAATGCCCCCTCTCCCCTGATGCGGGTCGATATCCGCTGACCGCGCACAGCTTCCCCCTGTAAATGCAACACGCCCCCATTTGGGGGCGTGTTGCATCAAAAGCCAGCGAAGCGCTTTTGCCAGACCCAGCCGATGGCCTACGGCCGCTCGCCAGCAGCCAAACGGCGGTTGATATCGGCGATGACCGGGGCGATGTCGGCAAGGGTATCAATCACATAGTGAGATCCCGCCGCCCGCAGTTTGGCCTCCGCCGGTGCACGCCGGGCGGCGATCTCCGCCTCGCTCATGGCGGTGAACTCTTCCCAGGTGGCACCAAATTCGTTGCCGGAGACCGACAGCCCCACAGTCCACATACCGGCGTTCAGCCCTTCGCTGATACCCGGCACGGCATCATCCACCTTGATGCAGCGATGCACGGCGCTTATTCCCAGCTCAATCACGTTGGCCAGCGCCATCCAGGGGCCGGGGCGACCACCCGCCTTGAGATCATCGGTGGCGACCCAGTGATCCGGGCGGTAGCCGTGATCGGCCGCAGCAGGTACCAGCGCCTCCATCACCGGACGGGGGTAACCGGAGCAGGAGCCAATACGCAGCCCTTTTGCTCGCAGCCCATCCAGCACCGGCAGCACATCGGGGATGGGGGCAGCAAAGCGGGTCACGGCGGCAATCTGCAGCGGCATAAAGGTGTGATAGAGGTGATCCACCTCGGCATGGCTCATGGAGTGGCCGAAGCGAGCCTGCCAGCGCGCATCCACCGAGGGCAGGCGGCCCAGCGCGGCGATGTGATCCCACTTGCCCAGCCCCATGGGCTGGCGCGCTTCATCCAGAGTCACGGGGAAGTCATAGGCGCGGGCGAAGGCCTCGACGAAGATGGAGGTGGGGGCGAAGGAGCCGAAATCGACGACGGTGCCAGCCCAGTCGAGGATCAGCGCCTCTACGTCGGTGGTCGGGTGGATGGCAGTCTGCAAGTCAGTCATGGTGGTGTTCCTGTTCCGGTGAAAGTGCGATCTCGCCAAGGGCGCGATCGAGAATGGTGATGGCGCGCACCAGATCAGCGCGAGCGATATTGAGTGGCGGCGAGAGCTGGATGACGTTGCCCTGGGAGACCTTGAAGCTGAGCCCCAGCTCCAGACAGCGGTAGAGCAGCCGCTCGGCGGCCTGGCTATTGCGGGTACGACTCTGGTGATCGACCACCAGATCGAGCGCCCACAAGAGACCGATACCGCGCACCTGCCCGATCAGCGGGTGACGCTCGGCAAGCGCCGCGAGCTCGCGCGCCATAAAGCGGCCATCCTCCTGCGCTTTTGCCAACAATCCCGCTTCGCGGATTGTCTCTATAGTGGCGAGGGCCGCCGCGCAGCCAATGGGACTCTTCTCGTGGGTGTAGTGACCGAGCGAGATGGCCGCCGCCTGATTGAAACGGTCGCGGGTGATAAGCGCCGCAAACGGCACCACCCCGCCCCCCAGCCCCTTGCCCAGACAGATGATGTCGGGCTCGATGCCGAACTCTTCGAAGCTGAACCAGTGGCCGGTGCGGCCCAAGGCATTCGGGATCTCATCGACAATCAGCAGCACCTTGTGGCGATCGCAGATCTCCCGCACCCGTTGCCAGTAGGCTTTTGAGGGCACCTGTACATCGGTATTGCGGATCGGCTCGGCGATAAAGGCGCCAATTCCGCCCTCCTTCTCGATGACGTACTCCAGATAATCGGCGTAGTGCAGGTCGTCCCCCTCCCCGCGATACCAGACACCGCGATAGCGGGTGGGGGGCGGAATACGCTCCACCCCGGCCATCAGCGGGCCCATACCGGCGCGAAAACAGGCCTCGCCGCCGACCGAAATGGCATCGAGGGAGGCGCCGTGAAAGGCATCCCACAGGGACACCACCTTGCTGTTGCAGGTGATGAAGCGGGCGAGCTTCAAGGCAATCCCCACCACCTCGCTGCCGCCGGGGGCGAACAGCACCCGATTGAGATCGCCGGGGGCCAGTTCGGCCAGGGTACGGGCACAGTCGATGGCAACCTGATGGGTGTAACGACGGGGCGCAAAGGGCAGAGCGGCGAGTTGCTGCTGCACCGCGGCCACCACCTTGGGGTGGCCGTGGCCCAGCTGATGGACGCTGTTGCCGTGAAAATCGAGGTAACGCTTGCCCGATACGCTGGTCAGCCAGCTCCCCTGCGCGCGCTCAAGCAGATCGAGACAGGGGGTGGAGAGCGCCTGATGGAGGAAGTAGCGGCTATCTTCCGCCAATCCGGCCTGCACCCCGTCACTCTGGCCTGCCCACCAGCGCGCTCGCCCTTCCCCCAGATTAATGTCCCCTTCGCTATCAGCGCGGCCGCTGCCGTGCAGCTCGTGAGGGTGATACACCATGTCCGCCATCACGCATCCCCTTGCCAGTAACAGGCGCTGGCCATGGCGGCGAGCAGATCGCGCACCCGCTCTGGGGTCACGTCACCGATATTGCCGATACGGAAGCAATCGGCTTGGGAGACCTTGCCCGGATAGATAACAAAGCCCTGCGCCTTGAGCCGCTGGTAGAAATCGGCGAAGCGGTAGTCAGGGTGGGCCGGAGAGTAGAAGGCGGTGATGATGGGAGATTGCCACTGCTCGGGCAGCAGCGGCGCAAAGCCGAGGGCAGCCATCCCAGCAACCAAGGTGCGCTGATTCTCGCGGTAGCGCTGATGACGGGCTTCAATGCCCCCCTCCTCGTCCAGCTCGCGCAGCGCCTGGGCAAAGGCAAGCACTGTATGGGTGGGCGATGTAAAGCGCCACTTGCCCCCTTGCTGCTCCATGGTCTGCCACTGGGCATGCAGGTCGAGGGAGACCGAGCGAGCGTGACCGGCGCAGGCCGCCAGCGCAGCGCGGCGGGCGATGACGAAGCCAAAGCCCGGCACCCCCTGAATGCACTTGTTGGCCGAGCTGATAAGAAACTCGATGCCAAGGTGTCCCATGTCGATGGGGATGCCGCCAAAGCTGCTCATGGCATCGACGATCAGGCGGATGCCGCGGCGCTGGCAGAGCGCAGCCACCTCATCGAGCGGATTGAGCATGCCGGTGGTGGTCTCGCAATGTACCATGGCCAAATGGGTGATCTCGGGGTGGCGCGCCAGCATCGCCTCGATGGCGGCGGGTTCGGGGCGGGTGGTCTCACCGCAATCGAGCTCATGGTGACGCAGGCCAAGACAACGGGCCATCTCCCCCATGCGGGCACCGTAGGCGCCGTTGTTGATGATCAGCAGACACTCATCGACGCCTATCGCCGAGCCCAGTACGCTCTCCACCACATAGCTGCCACTGCCCTGCAGCAAGACGGCGCTGTAGTCACTTTCATATTCAGGGCCGGTGGCGAGGCGCACCAGCTCGCGGCGGATGGGCTCCACCACGCCTTGGTTGTAGTCCGCATCCCAGGTACAGCTGTCTTGCAGCATGGCGGCGCGCACAGTCGCGGTGGTCGAGAGGGGGCCCGGGGTCAGCAGCAGGTAATCGACGGCGGCGGGGGCCGCAGGAATATGGGTCATGACTTCGCTCCTTTTTGGTATATACCAGAATGAGCGCATTGTGGGTAACTGCCCCGCCAAGGTCAAAGGGGTGACGCTACGTGCAACAAAAAATTCATTTTCAGCGCCGGGATCGCGATAATCTAGGAAGCCTGAACAACAGGAGCGATTCTGGTATCTACCAATTCATGTTGGTGTCGCCGTTTAACGACCGCGCAAATGACCTGCCCTGTGCCCAGCCCATTGCCCAACTCATTGCACAACATATTGTAAAAACAGGGATTTTCATGAGCAAACCGCAATATCTGCAGATCAAGGATGCCCTCGCCAACCAGATCCTGGCGGGGGGTCTGGCTCCCAACGACAAGCTCCCCTCCGAGCGCCTGCTGGGGGAACTCTACGGCACCACAAGGGTCACCATCCGCGAGGCGCTGGTGCAGCTGGAGGCCAACGGCCTTATCTATCGGGAGGATCGCCGCGGCTGGTTCGTCACTCCGCCGCGCTTTCGCTTGAACCCCAGACGCACCTCCAACTTTCACCAGATAGTGCGGGAGCAAGGGGGTGAGCCGCGCACCGAACTGCTGGAGAAAAGCCGTCAGGCAGTGCCGCCCGCGTTGATGGCGCAGTTGCAGCTCAAGCCGTTCGACAGCCTGTTTCTGCTCAAACGGCTGCGCTATGCCAACGGGCGCGCCATCTGCTACTGCGAGAACCACTGCCTGCCAGAACGGGTCCCGGGCCTGCTGGAGCTCGATCTCAACGGCAGTCTGACCGAGATCTACCAGGCCCATTACGATCTCCACTACGCCCGCATGCAGGTGCGCTTCTTCCCCACTGCCCTGCCGGACGAAGTGGCCAAGGCGCTGGGGGCCACCGCCGGTCTGCCCGCCCTGCGCCTCGAGCGGCTCAACTTCGATCAGCACGGCCGGGTGCTCGACTTCGATCTGGAGTACTGGCGCCACGACAGTCTGGAGATCGAGGTGGATACCCAGGATTAGTCACGGATAAATCAGGAACGGCAAAACGTCACGGGGCTGTCACGGTCACGTCATAAAGATCCCCTAGCCTCTCTCTCGACCAATCTGGTTTATACCAAACCAATTTAACTGGAGAAGAGGATGAAACAGGGAACCCATCTGCTGGCCGCCGCCGTGCTGGCTGCCATGACCGCCCCGGCACTGGCCGCGACCGATCTCACCGTCTACACCGCCTTCGAACCGGAGCAGCTCAACGAGCTGAAAACCGCGTTCGAGCGCCAACATCCGGACATCAACATCAAGTGGGTGCGTGACTCCACCGGCGTGGTCACCGCCCGCTTGCTGGCAGAAAAAGCGCAGCCCAAAGCGGATGTGGTATGGGGACTGGCCGCCACCAGCCTGATGCAGCTCGATCAGCAGCAGATGCTCAATTCCTATGCACCGAAAGGGCTGGAGAAGCTCGACAGTCGCTTTCGCGACAGCAAGGCCGAGCCGCACTGGATCGGTCTGGACGCCTTCTTCAGCGCCATCTGCTTTAACAAGGTAGAGGCTGAGAAACAGGGGATCCCGGCACCCACCAGCTGGGCCGACCTCACCAAGCCCATCTACAAGGGCAAGGTGATCATGCCCAACCCCAGCTCCTCCGGCACCGGTTACCTGAGCGTCGCTGGCTGGCTGCAGACCATGGGTGAGAAGCAGGGCTGGCAATTTATGAACGGCCTGCACCAGAACATTGACCGTTACACCCATTCGGGCTCAGCCCCCTGCAAGCTGGCCGCCAGCGGCGAGACGGTGATCGGTATCTCCTTCGACTTCCCGGCCACCAGCCTCAAGGCCAAGGGTGCCCCCATCGAAGTGGTGTTCCCGAAAGAGGGTTCGGGTTGGGACATGGAAGCCGCCGCCATCATCAAGGGCACCCCCAAGCTGGAGGCCGCCAAACAGCTGCTCGACTTTGCCGCCACCGAACAGGCCAACGCCCTCTACAACAAGTCGTTCGCAGTGGTCGCCATCCCGGATGTGGCCCAACCGAGAGCGGGCTATCCGGCGGATATCAAAGGCCAGATGATCGACAACGACTTTGGCTGGGCTGCCCGCGAGCGCAACGCCATCCTGACCCAGTGGAGCGCCAGCTTCGACGGCAAGTCGGAAGCCAAACAGTAAGCGTGAAGGGCTGCGGTTTGTTCACGCCAGACACACCGCCGCCAATAAACCCCTTGTCGAAGGCCAACAGCTGTTGGCCTTCGCTTTTTGGTTTTAACTTCCCGAGTTTGTATTGCCTTCAATTAGCGACGCTTCGCCCATCCACACAGGGCCCAACCACTTGCTGGCGACCCGATGTCATTTGACTGTCATCAAGCTGTCATCCCCCGATCACCTGACCGTCACACTTCACCCGCAAACTGGTATATACCAAATCAGTAGCGAGTCGAACCATGACCCAGCCCTATCTGGACATTCAACATCTCAACAAGCAGTTCGGTGCTTTTCAGGCCCTCAAGGGGATCTCTCTGACCATTCAACCGGGGGAGTTTATCTGCTTTCTCGGCCCCTCCGGCTGTGGCAAGACCACCCTGCTCAGAGCCATCGCCGGGTTGGATCTGCCGGACAGCGGCGAGATCTGGCAAGGGGG
>NZ_CAWNZT010000040.1:0-7365 GCF_963878965.1 Aeromonas sp. HMWF015
AGCATACACATGCCAACTCCATGTTATATCAGCATCGAAGGTAAAACCCAGGGCAACATCACCGCTGGTGCTTTCACCTCCGATTCCGTCGGCAACATCTTCGTTCAAGGTCACGAAGACGAGATGCTGGTACAAGAGTTCAATCACCAAGTAACCGTCCCGACTGACCCGCAATCCGGTCAGCCTGCCGGTCAGCGTGTCCACAAGCCGTTCAAGTTCACCGTTGCCCTGAACAAAGCCGTGCCGCTGATGTACAACTCTCTGGCGTCCGGCGAGATGCTGCCGAAAGTGACCCTGAAGTGGTACCGCACCTCCGTTGAGGGCAAGCAAGAGCACTTCTTCTCTACTGTGCTGACCGATGCCACCATCGTTGACATCGACTGCCAGATGCCCCACTGCCAAGACCCGGCGAAGTCTGACTTCACCCAGCTGATCCAGGTTTCTCTTGCTTACCGCAAGATTGACTGGGAACACACCGTTGCCGGTACCTCTGGTGCTGACGACTGGCGTGCGCCTATCGAGGCGTAACGGCTCGTTTTCCTTTCTTTGTTTTAGTTCTCTAGAAGTGCAGTCCACGTGGTCCGTATCCGTAGCACGTAGATGTTTCCCCAGCCTGATTAATCCCGCAGGCTGGGGCTTTTATGTTTTGCCATCCCCCTGTTTTTCAGGTTCGGGGCGGAGTGATGGCAAAGCACACAAGAGGTTTAAGTTATGTGTCCCTCCATTGCACTGCTCGGTGACATCGGCACCGACCACGATGGCTTTCCACCGACCTCGGTGACAGCGGCCAGTCCTGATGTCTTTCTCGATGGTAAGCCTGTTGCCCGTCAAGGCGACCCGCTAGCGCCCCACGACAAGCCCAATAACCCGCCGCACCCACGGGCCATTGCCGGTGGTGTTGGCTCTGTGTTGGTGAACGGCAAGCCCATCGCTGTTACAGGCACAGCGGTGGATTGTGGTGGCGTGGTAATTGGTTCGGGCAGTGGGCAAGCAGGATAAGGAGCAAGGTCATGGCACAGAGCACAGGATTACAATTCACCGTCAAGGTTGGGGCGCTGGCTGACAGTACCTTTGCTGTCGCGAGCTTCAAGCTTGATGAGGGCTTGAACCGCCCATTTAACCTCCATCTGGAGGTGGCCAGCCACCAACCGGATATCGATTTTGGTGCCGTGCTGGACCAGCCCTGTGAGCTGCTGGTGTGGTACAACGGTGAGCTGCAACGCCGGGTCTGCGGCGTAGTGAGTGAGTTTGCGCAAGGGGACAGCGGCTTTCGCCGCACCCGCTATAGCATTGAGGTGAAACCCGCTTTATGGCGGCTGGGGCTGCGCCAGAACTCCCGCATCTTTCAGGCCCAGAAGCCTGATGAAATCCTCAGTATCCTGCTGCAAGAGCACGGCATTACCGATTACGCCTTTGCGCTCAAGAATGAGCATGCCCAGCGCGAATATTGCGTGCAGTATCGGGAGACCGACCTCGATTTCGTGAATCGCCTCGCTGCCGAAGAGGGGCTCTTCTACTTCCACGAATTTGAAGCAGGCAAACACCGCATCGTGTTTGCCGACGACGCGGCAGCCCTAACTGCAGGCCCCGAGCTCTTCTTCAACCTCGGCAACCGCTCGCTGGAACAGGGCGCCTATGTGCGTCAGTTCCACTACCGCGAATCAGTGCGCCCTTCAGATGTGGAGCTCAAGGACTACAGCTTTAAAACCCCGGCTTACGGCCTCTCTCAGAAGAAAATGGGGGCAGAGCTCGAGCATCAACGGGACACCTACCAGCATTTTGACTATCCTGGCCGCTACAAAGAGGACCCGAGTGGCAAGGCGTTTGCCCAGCACCGGCTCGATGCGCTGCGCAATGACGCAGTGGCAGGCAGTGGCAAGTCCAACAGCGCAGCTCTGCTGCCGGGACAGTTCTTCTCGCTCACCGAACACCCCAACAGCGGCCTCAACACCGACTGGCAAATCGTCCATATCCGCCATACCGGTGAACAGCCGCAGGCGCTGGAGGAAGAGGGTGGCAGCGGTCCCACCGTCTACCACAACGAATTTGGCGTAGTGAAGGCAAGCACCACTTGGCGCGCCCGTATCGGCAGCCCCGAGGCGCCCCACAAGCCCATGGTGGATGGCCCGCAAATCGCTAGCGTGGTTGGCCCCGAGGGTGAAGAGATTTACTGCGACGAGCATGGCCGGGTCAAACTGCAGTTCCCGTGGGACCGCTACGGTTCAAGCAACGACCAGAGCTCCTGTTGGGTGCGAGTGAGCCAAGGCTGGGCTGGCGGCCAATACGGCATGATGGCCATCCCCCGTGTTGGTCATGAGGTCATAGTTTCATTTCTGGAAGGAGACCCCGACCAGCCCATCGTGACGGGGCGCACCTTTCATGCCACCAACCGGCCACCTTACGACTTACCGGCCAACAAGACCCGCACCGTGCTGCGCACCGAAACCCATCAGGGGGAGGGCTTTAACGAGCTGCGTTTCGAAGACCAGGCGGGTCAGGAAGAGATTTACATCCACGGTCAGAAAGACCTGAACGTACTTATCGAAAATGATGCGGCGTGGCACATCAAGCACGACCAGCACACTGACATCGACAACGAGCGGGTGACCCGCATAAAGGCCAACGACCACCTGACGGTGGAGGGCGAGAAGCGCGACCACATCAAGGCGGACTACTCGCTCACGGTCGATGCGTCCCTGCACCAGAAGCTGGCCCAGTCGCTGCTGGTTGAGGCGGGCCAAGAGGTTCACATCAAGGCCGGTAACAAGATTGTGCTGGAAGCAGGCTCCGAGCTGACCCTCAAGGTCGGCGGCAGCTTTGTGAAGGTTGACCCCAGTGGCGTCACCCTGGTCGGTCCCACCATCAAGATGAACTCTGGCGGTAGTCCCGGCTCGGGCTCCGGTTGGGCTGGTCAAATGCCCGGCTTACCGGGGGCGGTCAAGGTGCCACCCGCACCACCAGCGACCATCCATGCGAGCGCGATTCAAAAGAGCATGGAGTCCATGGCCCCGTTGGTGAAGCCCTGCCCCTTTGCCCAGGGAGGTAAGGCATGACTTTTCAAGAATGGCGCAGCCAATATCCCGGCAAACTGTTTGCCATCGTCGATGCTGCGCTCGATACCACCGCAGTAGCGGACTACTGCAACCAAGGTGGTGCCAATGCCATCCCCTTGTTTGCCGGTACCGCCTTTGCTGAGCAGTCCGAACAAGGCCCCTGGCTACTGCCCGACCCAGCTCCTGAGTTTATTGCGGCTCACCCGCAACTGGGGGGCGTCTACGTCACAAGCGATGCGGCTATCGATGTCGTCCAGCAGCACTGGCAAAGCCTGATAGAGGTGGCTTTTGAAGGTGAGGTTATGTGGCTGCGTTATGCTGATAATCGGGTCTTTCCCAAGATGCTGGCCACCATGAGTCAACAGGATCTCGATGATGTGCTCGGCCCCTGCTCAAGCCTCTGGGCCAACGATAGTGTGTGGCAGCGAACGCCTGATGCTGAATTCACGCACCGCCAAGCGCCCTGGTTTCGCATTCAGCCTCACCACCTGACACCTCTGTATGACGAAAGTCGTCACGCCTACATCCTCTCTCGCCAACTCTGGCAACGGATGGGGGATATGATGGCGCGTCATCCCAATCCGGGAGCCACTATTACCACCATCCTCAAGCAGGCCAATCAAGTTGGGCTGGTAGGCGACGTCCTTGATGGCGTGGTAGCTGGCGCTCTCGCTCTACAGGCAAAGATGGCGATAGATGCCATCAGAGCGCCGTTGATGCTGACCGACGACGAAATGGCTCAGGTGAATAACTGGCTGAACAAACACCCTGAATTGATAGGAGCCAGCTAATGGCGATTTCTCCATACTGCATCCCCTGTGAACAATATAACTGCTGGATTGAGATAGACGTTCGCGATGAACAGAACCGCTCGTTCAAGGGCCAAAAGGCCACTTTGACCGATGAAACTGGCAAAACCCAAACCGTGACCCTGAAAGACGGCCCAACCCTGGTGGAAGGCTTTGCGGTGGGGCCGGTAACGGTCAAGCTGGAGACCCAACCCTGGCTCAAAGCAGCCCAATCCCGTGAAGCCCTCAAGGAGGGCGAGACCAGCCAGGTCCCCGCCTACACCGAGAAGTTTTGGGGGCACTGTGACGTGAAGCGCAAGCATGTCAAAGTGACCACCGGCGACCTCTGCCTCACTGACCCAGAGCAGCCGCTACCGGAAGGGCACAAAGCCGGGCAAGCCCAGTCGTCGCAGGAAGGACAGAAAGCCGGGCAGGCCCAACCACCGCGCTTTATCACCAAGCACTCCTACGTGATTGAGGTGAAGGGCTATCAGCTCACCACCCTGCGTATCGGGGTGTTCTTTGATGGCACTTCCAATAACACCTTCAATCATGCAAAGGGGAAAAATGCACTGGAGGCTGCACTAGCCGAGTGCAGCCCGCAAGAGCAGGCGGTGTTACTAGAGCAGTGCTTTGAGGGAACGCTGCCGGGTGGTCTCAATAACAGTGAGAAAAATGACATCACCAATATTGGCAAGGCAAGTGACTTATATTTGCTCAGTGACAAAGCACCATTGTTGAGCATCCCTGTCTATATAGAAGGTATTGGCACAGCCAAAGGGCAGGATGACACCAAGGCTGGGGCGGGGGCCGACAAGGGAGAGACCTCCAGCACCTCGCGGGTTGAGCAGGCGTGCCGCACCCAGATCGTGGCGAAGATAAAAGAGCAACTGAGTGAAATTCTGCCCAGTATCGAGTGCATCCACAAGGTCGAGTTCGATGTGTTTGGTTTTAGCCGGGGGGCCTCAGCCGCCCGCCAGTTTGTCAATCGCATCGACCAGAAGGGGGACCACCCCTTGGTGGAAGCGATGGCTAATGCCCCCGATATCCCCCTGAAAGCGGGCTTTGACTGGAGCAGCCGCGATGATGTGCGTATCCAGTTTGTCGGGCTGTTTGATACCGTCATCAGCTCCTATCTGTGGGGCAAACGCAGTGTGACGCTGGCCCCCAACTGCGCCGAGCGGGTGGTGCATATTATTGCGGCCGATGAGTGGCGCTATCACTTTGATCTGACCCGGATTAAAAATCTGGCCAGCGATCTGCCCGCTACCTTTACCGAGGTGATCATCCCCGGTGCTCACTCCGATATTGGCGGTGGCTATTACAGCCGCTGGAGTCTGCGTGATCCCAACTACGCGTCCCCCGTCATCACCGAAAACAAGGTGATCGCCACCTTTCAGTCAACCGAATCGCGCTACAGCACGGCTACCAAGTCAGATGCATATAGCAAGGCAACCGCCTATGCCAAAATGCGCGCTGCGCAGGGGTGGGCCAAGGGCGTTGAGCTGCTCTCCTCATATAACAACACAACGGTATCGGGCTACCTCAATGTGCGCCCCCAACGTCCTGAGACCGTGAGCAAAGACGCGTCAGAGCAGGAAGTGAAAGTAGATGTGGTGCTGCACCGGGTGGTGGAGGGCGAATATTCACGCATCCCGCTCCATATGATGGTGGAAGCTGCGCGGGATGCCGGTGTACCGTTCGACAAATGGAACCCCATGCGACGTGATCTGATGATGAACAGCGCCCTTTCATACCCCACCTTAAACCTAGCTGTGCTCGATGCGCGCTGGGTCGATGCAGCCAAACGGCGCGGCGAGGTGGTTGATTTGACTCGCACCCTCTCGCCGCAGGAGTATCACGCACTGCGGCTCGGTTATTTGCACTACAGCGCAGATACCGGGATGGTCAATAAACCCAATCGGGTTGGCGACCAAGAGGTGCGCCAAGTCACAGACAATCAAAAGGGAGGTTATTAATGCGCAGAATATTGTTGTTGCTGCTGTTACCGTTTGTCACCGCCTGCCAGGCTGCTCCCTCCGTGCCCCACGATCTGGATTGGGGGCATATGGTGGGCACCAATGCTGATCAGATCTGGGTGACAGAGGTGCACTTTTATCGTCAAGGCGAGTTGGTGGATGCCTCAACCAATGGGGCTATCAGGTCAGTTAGCGACCAATCTCTCAAAGGGAAAGATTATCGCTGGAGCATAGGCAAGGGCCGCCGTGATATTCACCCCGCTCCCGATCGGGTTGAACTGGAATGGGTGTCATATCACGACAAGAAGCGCTATCGCATCAGCCTTGATTTACCCGCCGCGCTGCTGGAAAGGATGATAGCGCAGCGTTACCGGGTCAAGGTCGGCAACGAGTGGCGCGAAGAGCGCCGCGATAATATTGGATTAGGCATGGCAACCGGGGGCTATGTCGAGGCGTTTTTGAGAGACCCTCGCGTCACCCCCGATATCCTGCTGGCCAGAGGGATAGCAAAAGAGGTGACGGATGATCCCTATGATCAACGCTTCCCTCTCTCCAGCCAATTTGAGAACTCTTGGGCTGACTTTGATGCCAACTATCGTCATTTCTACCAGCAATACCCGGTTCCCACCGGTATGGCGTGGGCGCCCGTGATGGATGCCTACCGCGCTGCACAGCCCAAAACAGATATTGACCCGGTCCAATGATGACCTCCATGCGCTGGGTTCTCTTATTACTGCTGTTGCCGTTAGTCGCAGCCTGCCAAACAGCCCCCACAGGCCCCAAGCAACTGGACTGGCGCCATATGGTGGGTTCGAACGCTGATGAGTTATGGGTGACGGAGGTACTCTTTTATCGTCAAGGTAAGTTGGTGGATGCCTCGACCAATGGTTCTGCCGGTTTTGTCGGCCCTAAAGCTCTTAAGGCCAAAGATTATCGCTGGCGCATTGGCAAGGGGCGTCGTGATATTCACCCCGCCCCCGATCGGGTAGAAGTTGAGTGGATTTCATTCCACGATAAAAAGCGATATCGCATTAGCTTGGCGTTGCCAGCAGAACTGGAAAGCATGATTGCGCAAACTTATCGCATCAAGGTAAGGGATGAGTGGCGTGAAGTTCGCCGAGATAACATTGGCTTAGGTATGGCCACCGGCGGCTATGTGGAAGCATTTTTAACCAACGCTAAAGTGAAGCCTGATATCTTGCTGGCCAGGGGGATTGCTCAGGAAATTCAAACCTCGCAAGACAAGGAAAATCCTGTCACCAAAGTATACAAAGAGTGGTTCGACGATTTTGAAAAAGCATACGGTAATGCCTACAAGCAATACCCTACTCCCAGTGGTATGGCTTGGGCTCCGATCATGGATGCTTACCGCGCTGCACAGCCTAAGACGGATACCAATCCGGTCAATTGATTTGGATAGCGGTCTAAGAGGTTTCAATGAAGCAGTACCAAAACTGGCTGGCCCAGTATCTGATTTGTCGTCGTGATAACGACCATGCCATGGCAGCAGAATTGGCCGAGAGCATCTGTGCTTTCTGGCAGGCC
>NZ_CAWNZT010000040.1:7375-7993 GCF_963878965.1 Aeromonas sp. HMWF015
ACCCGCAATACAGCAGTACCTCATCAGTCACTTTTTCACACTGCGAAGAATTTTCACATGACACATCGAGCCTTATGGTTGGCGCTTGCAGCCAGCATGCTTGCAGCCTGTTCTTCCACTGCGTCACTCACTGACGCCGAGTTATCCCAAGCAGCAAAGCAGGGGGATGGCCGAGCCCAGTATGAGCTTGCCAAACGGCTGGCAACCCAACCCGATTACCCCAACGCCATGCACTGGATGCAGCAGGCCGCCGAGCAGTCTGGCCCCTTGGCCGCTGATAAAGAGATCCGCGCCAGCGCTGCCTGGCAAGTGGGTGACTGGTATCAGGCTGGGCTCGGTGAGCCCAAAAATCCGGCGCTCGCTACCCAGTGGTGGCAGCGTTCAGCTCGTCTTGGTAACACCAACGCCAGCTATCGGCTGGGCCTGATGTGCCAAGAGCAGCATCAAGGCAAGCTGGTGAGCGAATGCCTCGATTGGTTCGAGCAGGCTGCCAAGCGGGATCATGCTGAAGCTCAGTTGATCCTGGCCCGGTGGTACAGCAAACAACCGGGGGCAGATACGGATGCCATCAAGTGGCTTGAGCGGTCCGCAGAACTGGGTAACCGTGATGCCCAGTAC
>NZ_CAWNZT010000041.1:0-15820 GCF_963878965.1 Aeromonas sp. HMWF015
GCATGTACCAGCCGGTTCTCCAGCCGGTTCTTGCTGTCGGCCAGCAGCTCGGCAGCCAGTTGGGCATCGGCCTCTTCATCGCCGGAGCGGCGAATGGTGCCCGCCAGTGCCTCGGTAAAGAGGTGGCGATTTTCCCGGCGGTAGAGCCGCTCGGGGGAGCAGGCGATAAAGGCCTGCTCGGGGGAGAATTGAAAACCGAAGTGGAAGCAGTCCTGGGCGTGGCGGGCCCACTGGTCGAGCATGGCCCAGGGATTGATATCCGCATCATGGTTCGGACTGGTCAGCAGGCTTTCCCGCGACAGCACCACCTTGGGAGTGTGCGCCTGAAAATCGGGGGCGGGGACGCGCTCCACCAGCGTCTGCCACTGGGCGGGGCCGGGGCAATCCTGTCGCTGCCAGGGCTGCTTTTGCAGGGCGGGCAGCGGGGCTTCAGGGTGCAGGGCATCGAGGGCGGCTTCGGCCGCCTGCAGTTCGGCCTCGAGATTGTCGTCATCCAGCCAGAGGTTGAGGCAGAGGCTGACGCACTCGCCACGGCGCACCAGCTCGATGCGGGGCAGCACGAAACGGCAGGGGCCAAACCCTTGCCAGCCGGACTGGGCCGGATCAAACGCCAGCCCACCATAGTAGCGAGGGCTGTCGTCATGATGCTGGTTGGCTGTGTTAGTGCACACCTGCTTGATGGCGTGCGGCTCGGTCAGTTCATGGATGGCGCCCAGCGCGACATACTCTGGACGAGCCTCTCCACGGGCCTGCCAGTAGATGCGGGGATAGAGGGTTTGCGCCGCGAGCCAGCCCAGAAAGGAGCGGATTTCGATCGCCACTCGCAACCGTACGAAGCCGCTGACGTTGCTGTGACGCAGGGCGTCCAGTTGTTGCTTGATATGGGTCTGAGCCAACATGGATTCTTGTCTGAGCCGGGTAGTAACGAGCGATCCGGTAGCTGGATGCCGTAGGTTTATGCCAAAGGGCGATGATTTCCTATATATTATCTGCCCATTCGTCCATGTAAATCGCCCGCGGGAGCTTCACTCTCCGGGGCCAAGTATACCCAAATCCGGTTCGATAACCCTTAACACGATCAATATCCGATTGTTTGGCCATCACAAAATGACAAATACCTTCTCTGTTTGGTTGCTGGCGGCGCGTTTGCGAACACTGCCGCTCGCCTGCTCTTCCATCCTGCTGGGCTCGGGGCTGGCTGCCAGTCGTGGCGCCTTCGATGGCACCATCATGGCGCTCTCCCTGCTGACCGCCATCCTGCTGCAGATCCTCTCCAATCTGGCCAACGATTACGGCGATGCGGTCTCCGGCGCCGACAACGGCGAGCGGATCGGCCCGCAGCGGGCAGTGGTCTCCGGTCTTATCACCAAAAAGCAGATGTGCGTGGCGATGGGGCTGACCGCGCTGGCGGCGGTGGTCAGTGGCCTGCTGCTGCTGGGCTGTGCCTTCGGCGGCCAGTGGCTGCAGATTTTGGCATTTGTGGTGCTGGGTGGCGCGGCCATCGTCGCGGCGGTGACCTACACCGTCGGCAAGACCCCTTACGGCTATCGCGGGTTTGGCGATATCTCGGTGTTCCTCTTCTTCGGCCTGCTCGGGGTGCTCGGCTCCTACTACCTCTTCACCAAGACGCTGGAGTGGGATCTGCTACTGCCTGCCACCGCCTGTGGCCTGCTGGCCACCGCCGTGCTCAATATCAACAATGTGCGCGACATCGAGACCGACGCCGCCAGCGGCAAGATCACTCTGGCTGTGCGCCTTGGCCGCAACCGCGCCATCGCCTATCACTGGGTACTGCTGGGGGCGGCGTTGCTGGCAACCATCGCCTTTATCCTGATCCAGCCCGCCAGTTTCTGGCCGTGGATCTTCCTGCCCGCCATGAAGCCTCTCAGCGATGCGGCCAAGACCCTTCGCGAAAGCTACGATGGCGAGGTGCTGACCGGTTCCCTCAAGAAGACCGCCATCAGCGCCTTTCTGTTCAGCCTGCTGCTCTCCATCGGGTTGGCGCTCTCCTGATGAGCGACCTGCTTGTTGTTATGTGAAACGGGCTCCCGAGATGGGAGCCCTTTTTGTGTGCCGATGCAACGCGTTGGTACTGAATCAGTCAGACAGGAAGACTGCCATGCGTGCATCACTCAAACAGAAAATCATTCAGGTATGCCAGCAGAAAATCGCCCAGAAGGGGGAAACGGTCGGCGTCTCCTTCTATGCGTTTTTTGCCAATCGCAATGATGATCCCGAGTTGCTAATGGAGGCTGCGACCTGGTGGATCCGGACCCACAAGCTCGATCACTTCGAGAAGGCCAAGAAAATTCTCTTGTTGGTCGAGCGGGAGTGAACGTCGGTTGCCAAGAAACAGAGAGGGCTCCCAAGCGGGAGCCCTCTCTGTTGGTTAATGATGTTATCGACTAGCTGGCGCGCGCCGCCCTGAGCGGGTGACGGGAGAAAATCAGGGTATCCAGCAGCCAGATGGCGACCATGGAGGCGCCCACCAGTGGGAAGGCGATCCCCAGCAGGATAAGCAGGGCGATGGCTCCACGCATCGGCGGCAATTTGGCGGGCAGTGGCGGCGCGGCGAGACGCCCTTGCGGGCGGCGGCACCACCAGATCCAGAGGCCGCTCACGGCGCTGGCCAGCACCATCAGGCAGATGAGCAGCATGGCGAGCTGATGGGGCCAGCCGTAGAGCTTGCCCATGTGCAGCATGACGCCGCTCTCCACCGTTTTGGCGACCGGGCCGTAATCCTGCCAGCGCACATCGGCCAGCACCTTGCCGCTGTATTGATCGATATGCAGGGTGGCGTCGTTGCGCGGATCGTCGGCAAACAGGGCGATGGTGTAGACGCCGGTGGCGCCGACCGGCGGGGTGATGCTGTAACCCGGTTGGACTCCCCGTTCATTAGCGATCTCGACCACCTGTTGCAGCGGGATCCGCTGGCTGGCCATCACCACTCCCTCGTGCTCGCCGTGGTTCATGGCACCGTGATCGTGCCCCTCATCAACCGGCTGCGAGCTGGGCATGGGGGTGTTCTCCACCGCCCAGGGGACGGTCTGCTCGTGGGCCTGATTCAGGCTGCGAGCCAGCGGTGCTGATTTGGGCACCTCGTTCCACATGGCGGCCGGGAAGCGGTTCCAGACCGCGGCAAACTGATCGCCCCAAAAACCGGTCCAGGTCATGCCGCTCAGCAGCAACAGCAGCAGGAAGCCGGCGCCCCAGAAGCCGACCACTGCGTGCAGATCCCGCCACCAGAGGCGTCCGCGCTGGTTCACTCTGGGCCAGAGGATGCCACCCACCCCGGGCCCCTTGCGTGGCCACCAGAGGTAGAGGCCGCTCAGCAGCAGTACCAGCCCCCAGCCTGCAGCCAGCTCGATCAGCCGATCCCCCGTGGTGCCGAGCAGCAGGTCGGCGTGCAGGGAGCGAGCCACCGCTTGCAGATTCCACTTGTTATCCATGGTGCCGAGCAGGGCGCCGCTGGCGGGATCCATAAACAGGGTCAGTTCCTGTTCACCCCGATTGACGATGAACTGGGCGCTCAGGTCGGGAGCGACAGGCGGCAGGTATTTACGCAGGCTGGCATCGGGCATGGTCATCATCGCCTTTACCAGCAGTTGGTCGGCACTCAGGGTCTGGCTGGCTGGAGTGACCTTCATCAGCTCGGGGTACATCAGGTTGTCGAGCTGGGGTTTGAACAGATAGACGATCCCGGTCAGTGACAGCAGGATCAGGAAAGGGGCGACAAAGAGACCGGCGTAGAAGTGCCAGCGCCAGATCCGTTGGTAATGACTCGAGTCCCTGTTTTTCATTGCACATCCTTGTTGGGGCGCTAAACCTTTCGGTTGGTGGAATGTTTGTGGCGGCGCGGATAATAGCAGTAACGTTTCGTTAACTGCAATCGCACATCTTGATATCGATTCCGTGCGGGATGTGGGTAACATGAGGTGCCGACGGTTTGCTGGATAGGATGAGCACGCTTTGGGAAAAGCCTGTTTGCTGCTGGACTTTTCCTTATAAATTATTACCTTGTGGTAACAATTTGCAGGCGATGGTGGTGGTAAAGGAATGGGAGCAGTCATGCAGCCACATGGGCAATTTGACATGGAGCGCAGGGGCCAGATGCTGATCTGCCGCCCGAGTGGCCCCTTCAATCTGGCTGGTGCCATGGCCTATGAGGCGCACTTTCGTCACGAACTAGCCGGATTGATGGATGGCCCCTGGGGGATTGTCGAGGTCGCGACCGAGTTTGAAGCGGCCGGGCCCGAGGTGCTGGCCCGTTTTCGTCGCCAGTTTGGCTGGTGTGCCGAGAGTGGCTGTCAGTTTCTGGCGGTGGTCTTCGTGGGGGGCTTCAAGCGCTATCTGGCGGATAACATCTTCAAGGGATTACCCTTTCGGGCGGTACGTTACTTCGAGCAGGAGGCAGCGGCCATCCAGTGGCTGGGGGAGCAGCTCAACATCGCTCCCTGTGAACCTGCGAGCGCTTGACCACCCCGCTCACCGCGTGGACGGGTTTTACTCCAGCTTGATAAACCACTTGTCCCGCTCGTCAACGCAGTCGGGTTCACCCATTTCGAATTCACGGCAGATCAGCGGTCGCACCTCGTAGATACGGCACATCATGGTGTTGCGGTCGAGGGCGGCGCACCAGCCATCGTCGAGCCGGCGCATGACCGGTATCTCGCCTTCCCGTTCCAGTACATAACGGTCCGGCACGCCGGTATCGGTAAAGAGCATCACTTCGAGGCGGCAGCAGCAGGCTTCGCAGTTCTGGCAGCTCACATCGGTTTGGATTGCTTGGGTCATGGTGCCTGTCTTGCCGCATGGCGGCATCGGAGATATGAAACAGGCGCCTGTCAGGCGCCTGTGGTCTGGCTAACGGCTTGCAAAAAACCTTAGCCCAGTTTGCGGGCGCGGTAGCTGCGACCCTTTATCTTGCCTTCCTGCAACCGCTTGAGGGCGGCGCTCGCCACGCTGCGCTTCACGGCGACGTAGGAGTACTGCTCGGAGATCTGGATCTTGCCCACATCGGCGCCGGCAATGCCGCCTTCACCGGTCAGGGCGCCCAGAATGTCACCGGCCCGCACCTTGGTCTTGCGGCCTGCATCGATGGAGAGGGTCACCATCTGCGGGGCGATCGGCTTGATGTCGCGGCCGATGCTGTCGAGATCACCCTGCGGCATCGGAGCCTGCTGGTACTCTTCGATAAAGTTGACGCGCTGGGCTTCGTTCGGCTGATAGAGGCTCAGGGCCAGACCCTGCTGGCCAGCACGACCGGTACGACCGATGCGGTGCACGTGCACTTCCGGATCATAGGTCAGCTCGTAGTTGATGACGGCGCCCAGCTCCTTGATGTCGAGACCGCGGGCCGCTACATCGGTGGCCACCAAAATGGTGGCGCTGCCGTTGGCAAAGCGCACCAGCACCTGATCCCGCTCGCGCTGTTCCAGATCGCCGTTCAGCGCCAGCGCCGAGAAGCCCTTGGCGGCCAGATGGTCTGCCACGTCGTTACAGGCGCGCTTGGTGTTGCAGAACACCACGCAGGAGCTGGGCTGGTAGTGGCTCAGCAACCAGGTGAGGGCGTCGAGGCGCTGACCGGCAGGCACTTCGTAAAGCTTCTGTTCGATAGCGTTCCCCTCGTGCAGGGACTCCACGCTCACCTCGACCGGATTGCGCTGCACGCCGCGGCTCATCTGGGCGATCCCTTCCGGATAGGTCGCGGAGAAGAGCAGGGTTTGGCGCTGTTGGGGGGCATAGCTGATGACCCGGTTGATATCTTCGCCAAAGCCCATGTCCAGCATGCGATCCGCTTCATCCAGCACCAGCGTCTTGAGGCCGGATAGCTCCAGCGTGCCTTGCTCCAGATGCTTGAGAATACGACCCGGGGTGCCGACGGCAATGTGGGCACCAAAGCTCAGGGTGGCGGACTGCGGTGCGGTCGGGGTGCCGCCGCACAGGGTCACCAGCTTGACGTTGGGCAGGGCGCGCGCCAGACGACGGATCTCCTGAGCCACCTGATCCGCCAGTTCGCGGGTCGGGCAGAGCACCAGCGCCTGCACTTCGAGGCGGTTGACGTTGAGCTTGGCCAGCAGGCCGAGGCCGAAGGCGGCGGTCTTGCCGCTGCCGGTTTTTGCCTTGGCG
Source organism: Aeromonas sp. HMWF015 (assembly GCF_963878965.1). Taxonomy (NCBI): domain Bacteria; kingdom Pseudomonadati; phylum Pseudomonadota; class Gammaproteobacteria; order Aeromonadales; family Aeromonadaceae; genus Aeromonas; species Aeromonas sp. HMWF015. Next base: position 6,130 of record NZ_CAWNZT010000041.1, read on the forward strand.
ATCAGGTCTTTGCCATCGAGCACCAGGGGCAGGCTCTGGGCCTGGATCGGGGTCATCTGCAGGTAACCCAGGCTGGTGAGGTTCTCTTGCAGGGCGGGGGAGAGATTGAGGCTGCTAAATTCGCTGTTGTTCACAAAAGGACTCTATTTCGGAGAAAACGGGGATGCGCGAGCGCTAAGGCCGCGCATCATACCAGAATGTGGCACCGGATGTGGCGGATTTTTGAACGGCTGGTCACGAGGGGGCCATGAAAGGTTCATTTGTTGCCAAACCGATCGCGGGCGAGCACTGACAATGTAATAAGGACTATTTTTCAAACACACATCTAATTATTTATCGCGGATAAACGTTTTCTATTTTCAGTGTTTTAATATAATGACTGGAAAATATTCCACGAGTAGTTATTGCGCCATAGAGAATGTTGCGAAAATGCTGATGAAATATTTTCAAAGAACATAAAAACGGCGCCAACCTTACTCAATATGATGTTTTTAAAGGAATTTATATTTTCAATGTTGCGCGATTAATATCAGTTCATTGCACAATTAATTTAAAAACGTTTGTATTATCCTGCCTCCATAATATTGCGCGGGATTGTGATGGCTATCTGATTTTTAAATGTGCAAATGTCTATGATGGCGCCGGTCAAAAATTACAATTTACTCAGGTGCTACAGGTATGGAATACGTTCACTTTGTGCTCGGACTGGTGATGGTCCTCGCTCTCTCTCTGCTGGCTAACCGCCACAACTGGAAACAGATCAAGCTGCGTTATATCGGCCAACTGCTGGTGGTCGAACTGGCGCTGGCCTGGTTCATGCTGAACTCGGAAGTGGGTCTGGCGGTGGTGGGGGGCTTTGCCGCCGGCTTCACCAAGTTGATGGAGTTTGCCAAACAGGGTACCGACTTCGTGTTCGGTGGTCTGGTCAACGAAGGGGCCTTCTCCTTCTTCCTGATGGTGCTGATGCCCATCGTCTTCATCTCCGTGCTGATCGGTATTCTGCAGTACATCCGCCTGCTGCCGCTGGTGATCCGCGGTATCGGTACCGTGCTGGCCAAGATCAACGGCATGGGCAAGCTGGAGTCTTTCAACGCCATCAGCTCGATGATCGTCGGCCAGTCCGAGAACTTCATCGCACTCAAGAACATCCTGCCGCACCTGAACGAGAAGCAGATGTACACCCTGGCGGCGACGGCGATGTCTACCGTCTCCATGTCCATCGTCGGTGCCTACATGCAGCTGATCGAGCCGCGCTACGTGGTTGCCGCGCTGGTGCTCAACATGTTCAGTACCTTCGTCGTGCTCTCTCTGATCAACCCCTACGAGCCGGATAACTCCGTGACCGACATCAAGGCCATTGCCGAAGGTGACGAGCACCACACGCCGAAGAAAGAGAACTTCTTCGAGATGCTGGGTGAGTACATCATGGCCGGTTTCACCGTTGCCGTTATCGTGGGTGCCATGCTGGTGGGCTTTATCGCCCTGATCGCCCTGATCAACTACCTGTTCGAGATGGCATTTGGCGTGAACTTCCAGTTCGTCATGGGTTACCTCTTCTACCCGATCGCCTGGATCCTGGGTATCCCGAGTGGTGAAGCGCTGCAAGCGGGCTCCATCATGGCGACCAAGCTGGTGACCAACGAGTTCGTGGCGATGATGGATCTGGGCAAGGTGGCTGCCGAGCTCTCTCCGCGCACCGTCGGCATCCTCTCCATCTTCATGGTCTCCTTCGCCAACTTCAGCTCCATCGGCATCATCGCCGGTGCGGTAAAAGCGCTGAACGAAGAGAAGGGAAACATGGTTTCCCGCTTCGGTCTGAAGCTGGTCTACGGTTCTACCCTGGTCAGCCTGCTCTCTGCTGTTATCGCAGGCATCATGATCTGATCCTCTAGTGGTTCGCACCACTGCTTGGGCCCCTGACCTCGTCAGGGGCTTTTTTGTTTCTGGCTCACAGCCGCCAGCCGCACCACCAGCCGGCAACCAGCAAGGTGAGAGTGCAAAAGCCGGTTTCGATGGCGCCGCCACTGCGCAGCGGCCAGCCCGGCAGGCGGTAACGGCGCTTGATGGGCCAGAAGAGCGGAATGCCCGCCGGGGTGAGCCAGTCCCCCAGCAGATGGCTGAGGTAGCCGACGATCAGGGCATCCTTGACCCCCATGGGCAAGGTGTCCGGCGGCAGGCTCTGGTTCAGCCCCCAGACGGCAGCGGCGACCGCCAGCAGACTGTGGGTGAAACCACGATGGCCGAACAGCCGCGACAGAGGTGTCGAGATCCACGGCAGTCGTTGCCCCAGCACCGATTTGGGGTGGTCGAGGTCGGGCAACAGGGCGCTGGCCAGCGCGGCAGGGATGGTCTGCCACAGACTGGTATCGGCCAGCGCCGGAGTGAGCTGCAGTTTGTGGGCGATCAGGGTGCAGGTAACGGAGAAGAGCAGGTGCCCTTGGGCGGTCATGATGATTACGGCGTGGACAAGATGGCGGCGCATCTTACCAGCCTGACGGTTGTGGTCAGCTCTTATTTTAAAAATCAGGATGTTACGGCGAAAAAGCGCCCAAGCAGGGCGCCTTCAGGGTCTCTTTACAGCTTGCCTTTGACCAGCCACTTGTCGAGGGCGTTGGCGAAGCGCTGCTTGTCGGCGGCATTGAAGGGGGCCGGGCCGCCGGTTTGCACGCCGGCCGAGCGCAGCTCTTCCATAAAGTTGCGCATGCCGAGCCGCGCCTTGATGGTCTCGCGGGTGTAGATCTCGCCACGTGGGTTGAGCGCCTCGCCACCGGCATCGATCACCCAGGAGGCGAGGGGAATATCGCCGGTGATCACCAGATCGCCGGGCTGAACCTGCTGGGCGATGACATGATCTGCCACATCGAATCCCTTCTCCACCTGCTGGGTTTTGATGAAGGGCGAGGGGGGCACCCGCAATCCCTGATTGGCCACCAGGGTGGTGACGACCTGGGCGCGGTGGGCGGCGCGGTAGAGGATCTCCTTGACCGGAATGGGGCAGGCATCGGCATCAACCCAGATGGGCATGGCATGGTTTCCTGTAGTGAAAGCGGATGGAAAACGAGAGCGGCCATGTTAACACAGGCCTCCCCTTCCCGGCGCGGGGCTGAGTCGGCCCCGCCTTTGGTGTAAGCTGGGGCCAGCACATGAAACGAGAAGGAGACGAGATGGATCGGGTGCCCGGTGAAGTGATTTATGCCCTGACCCTGGATGGCAAGGGGGGCATGGCGCCGCTGACGGCGGGAAGCGAAGTCCCGGCGGCACATCCCGGCTGGCTGCATCTGGATTACGGCAATCCCGATTCGGCGCGCTGGCTGTTGCAGACATCCTTGCTCAGCGAGGCGGCCAGGGAGTCGCTGCTCGGCCAGAGCAATCGTCCCAAGCTGGTGCGGATGGGGGAGACGGTGCTGCTGATCCTGCGCGGCATCAACCACAACAAGGATCACAGGCCCGAAGAGATGGTGGCGCTGCGTATCTTTATCACCCCGGATCTCATCATCAGCAGCCGTCGTCGTCCGCTGCTCTCAGAACAGGATGTCTTCAACCAGCTCAAGCTGGGGGGCGGCGCCGATACCCCGGCCGACTGGCTGGTGGAGATCTGCGATGCCCTGACCGATCGGGCGGGGGAGTTTGTCGAGGAGCTGCACGACAAGATCCTCGACCTGGAGGAGATGGTGCTGATGCGCGACCTGCCCGCCAATGGCCGGCTGGCGCTGATCCGCAAGCAGCTCATCATGATCCGTCGTTACCTCTCCCCCCAGCGGGATCTGGTGGCGCGGCTGGCCAACGAGAAGATCAGCTGGCTGGATGAGGATGACCGCCGTCGTCTGCTCGATATCGCCGATCGGCTGCGGCGCTGGCTCGATGACCTCGATGCCGGGGTGGCGCGCACCGCTGTGCTGGCAGACGAGATCAACAATCTGATGGCGGAGGCGACCAACCGCCGCGCCTACCAGATGTCGGTGATGGCGCTGCTCTTTTTACCTGCCAGCTTCCTGACCGGCCTGTTTGGCATCAACCTCGGCGGTATCCCCGGGGCCGAGAATCCGACCGCCTTCTGGGTCTTCTGCGGTTCGCTGGTGGCGCTGGCCAGCGGGCTGGCTATCTGGCTCAAACATCGGCGCTGGTGGTAAGGAGGCATAACCCATGTGGCAATCAATTGGCCTGACCCTGCTGCTGTTGCTGGGGCATACCCTGATCCGGCGGCTTATTCACAAGAGCCTGCTGGCGCTCGGTCAGAGCAGGCAGGTGAGCGAGAACCGGGTGCTCTACGTGGCCCATGTGTTCCACTTCCTGCTCGGGTGCGCCACCCTGCTGGTGCTGGCCGGGGTATGGGGGCTCGACTTCTCCCGACTGGTGGTGCTCGCGTCCTCCTTCTTTGCGGTACTGGGGGTCGCCATGGTCGCCCAGTGGTCGATCCTCTCCAACATCACCGCCAGCATCACCATCTTCTTCGCCTTCCCCTACAAGATTGGCGACCGGAACCGCATCCTCGACAAGGATGATTCGGTCACCGGCGTCATCACCGAGATTGGCCTCTTCTATGTGCGAGTGCGTGATGACAACGGCGATCTGGTCACCTATCCGGCCAACCTGATCCTGCAAAAGCCGGTCAGAAAGCTGGAGGGCAAGGTGGCGGAACCGCTGCAACCGGAATAGAAAGCAACCGGATTAACAAAAGGCTCCCTCGGGAGCCTTTTTAGTGTGTAGTGGGTGGCGCTAGCGTTCGAAGAAGCGGTAGAGGTGCTCCACCTGAACCGGGCAGTCGGCCACCTGATGCAGATGTTCGCGGGCCTGCTCGACGGTGCCGAAACTGACCGGGCAGCCGAGGGTGTCGGTCAGCTCGTAGAGGGCGCCATCCTTGCCTCTGAATTCGATGAGCCAGCCGGGAATGGCCACATCGTGGAGTATTTCGGCCTCGTGCAGGATCTGTTGCTGATAGAGCTTACGAAGTTCACTGACTGTCATGATGCTCTCCTGTGGGGAATATCCAGCTCCAGTCTATGCCTGCCCTTTATGTGCGGCAACGGGATCATCCCCGCAGGACCTCCCATGCCCAGCGGATACGGATAAAGGTCTCGGCATTGCCGCCCCGATCCGGATGGTGCTGCAGTGCCAGCTCCCGCCAGCGGCGGCGGATTGCCTCCTGACTCGCCCCTTCATTCAGATCAAACAGTGCCAGCGCCTCGGCTTTGTGCCCCTCACCGTCATAAGCGCGCCAGAAGCGGTTGAGCAGGGCCTCAACTTCGGCACGGTCGGTCTGCCAGAACACCTGCCAGTCGAGATAGTAGCTACGCAGATTTTCGCTAACGGCAAAGCCGTGGTTGGCCTCCTGGTTCCCGGCCAGCGGTTCGAGCCGGATATCCAGGGTGCTGATCACCAGCCACCAACCCTCTTCATAAAGCTCGGCCTGCAACTGGTAGAGGGCGTTCATGATCAGGAAGTTGACCCGAAACAGCTGCAGCTGCTCATCGTCAGCCAGCCGGGGGATTGCTCCCTGCTGGCGCAGAGCGGCCATCAGCTCATGCACCTTGTAACTGCCCGCCGCCTGTTGCAGCAGCACCAGCAGAGGGGCGACCAGCGGATTGTGGCTGGCTTCGCTCATTCGGCACCCTGCTCTCTGGGCGGTTGCAGGGCGATCAGCAGCTCACCCGCCTGCGGGGTGACGGGGCCGGTGACGATCTGGGGCTTGCCCTTGCCATCCATGATGAACAGCGGGATGGCGCCGGGATTGGCGGCCTGATACTGGGCCCAGTCGAACGCCTCGCTCAGGCGGGTCGCCTTGATCTGGCCACCCCGGCTCAGCAGGCCGCTCAGCCTGGCATAGTTGATGTCGGGGCCGAACAGGTTCTGGCGAGCGCGAAAGGTGGCACTCTCCCGGTTGGCCTTGCCGTGCTGCTCGCTGGAGCGCAGGGAGTAGACCTGCTCCTCGCCGTAGAGGTGGGCAAAGTGCAGTACCCCGAGGGCGTTGTTGTGGCGGTTGGGGGAGAGCGCCAGCACGGTACTGATACTGGTGAGCGGCAGGTGCAGCTCGGCATGTTCCGACTGGGGGTTGCCGAAGTAGCAGGGGAGGTTGCTCATCCGCGCCTGTTTGCAGAACTCCCAGGCGGGATCGCAGAGTTGCACCGGCACCCCCTGATCCGCCAGCGCCTTGCCGATAGCCCGCGCCACCGAGTTGGCCCCTATGATGAGCCAGGTGTTGGGGGCGCTCTGGCGCATCTTGAGCAGGCTGGCCAGCGGTGCCGAGGTGAGGCTCTGCAACACCACGGTGGAGATGATCACCGCAAATACCAGCGGCACCAGCTTGTCGGCATCAGGGATCTCGGCCTGATGCAGGCTGATGGCGAACGAGGCACTGACCGCCGCCGCGACTATGCCGCGCGGGGCGATCCAGCTTAGCAGGGCGCGAGCTCGCCAGGAGAGATCCGAGCCCCAGGTCGAGACCAGAATACAGAGCGGGCGCGCCACAAACTGCACCACGCAGAGCAGCGCCAGCACCATGGGGCCGAGCTGCCAGAGCTGTGCCAGATCGAGGCGGGCCGCCAGCAGGATAAACAGGCTGGATATAAGGATGACCGCGAGATCTTCCTTGAACGCCAGCACCTCTTCCAGATCCAGCCCCTCCTGATTGGCGAGCCAGATGCCGAACACGGTCACCGCCAGCAGGCCCGATTCGTGGCTCAGCCAGTTGGAGAGGCTGAAGGTGACCAGCACCAGCGCCAGCACGCCGAATTTGTGCAGGCTGACCGGTAGCCAGTCCTTGCGAATGAGCAGGGTGGTGAGCCAGCCTGCCGCCACCCCGATCAGGGAACCGACCAGCACTGTCTTGCCCAGCGCCAGCAGGGTATGGCTGATGAGATCCCCCTGACTGCCGAGGCGCACCGCCTCGAACACCAGCACCGCAAACAGGGCGCCGATAGGGTCGATGACGATCCCCTCCCAGCGCAGGATGCGGTCCACCTCCCGGGTGGGGCGGATCACGTTGAGCATGGGGGCGATCACCGTCGGGCCCGTTACCACCAGCACAGCGCCGAGCATGGTGGCGACCCGCCAGTCCAGCCCCAGCAGGAAGTAACCGGCGCTGCCGATGACGGCGAAGCTGACCAGCATGCCGGTGGAGCAGAGATTGCGCACCACCTTGCCGATCCCCTTGAGCTCGGCCAGATGGAGGGTCAGCGCCCCCTCGAACAGGATGATGGCCACCGACAGGGAGACCAGCGGAAACAGCAGATCCCCGAGCAGGGCATCGGGGTCGAGCAGGCCGCTGACCGGGCCCAGAGTCAGGCCGGTGAGCAGCAGAAACAGGATGGCGGGTACCCGCAGCGACCAGGCAAGCCATTGGGCCAGCACGGAGACCAGGGCTATCCCGGCCAGAGAGAGGGCAATCATGCAGACCTCGATTCAGGCAGTGAGTATGGAGCTAGTGTAGTGGCTAAGTTGGTCAGATTGACACCCGAAGGTGCGTGCATCATGGCCGGGATGGGGAGATGTGCGACAGTCGGCGTCATGGTGGCTGGCGGTGGTGTGAAGGGCGCCAGCCAGACGCCAACCGTGGTGATGGTGTGGCCACGGGGCCGGATTAGATGGGGCTCTCCTTGTGGAGCTCGCCGACACAGTCGGCCAGCGCCAGTACCAGTGCGGAGCGCACCATCTGATCGAGCCGGTTGAGCTGCATCTGGTAGAAGGCCCAATCCTCTTCGCTGGCGGGGGGCTCCAGCTTCATCATGCCGCCCTGATTGACCCCGTGCAGGCGGTCGAGCAGATCGCGGATCGGCTTGTCGCTGAAGCGGTAATCCTTGGGGTCGCGCACCAGAAAGTCGCGGATCTTGATATAGGCTTCGATATCCTGATAGCGCTCGAGTGAGATGAGGCCGAGGGCGAAGATGAGCTTGAGGCGCACCTCCAGCTGGCCGAGGGGGCCGCTCTGGTTGAGCAGGGGTTCGATGGCGTATTTGACGGCATACTCCTCCTGACGGAACGCGCGTCGCATCAGGAAGTCGACCGCCTCTTCCAGGATGGTCACGGCTTCGAGAAAGAAGCCGCGGGGGCCATCCTGCTCATTCAGTCGTTCCAGTACTTCATCTTCCTGGTGTGTGGTCATAGGTGCATTGGGTCCAGCTGACAGGGAGAGAGTCAGCCTCTCTCCCGGTTTTTATCATATGGGGCACATTCCCTTGCCATTCAAGCGCTTGGCGCGCTATCAGTGGTGGCTGAATGCGCCGCAAGCAGGGTTATTACAGGGTTTCGTAACGGGCGACGATGGCGCGAACCACTTCGCTCTCTTCATCCAGTCCGGTGACGCGGGCCAGCGCTTTGGCCGGGCCAAGCTCCGCCAGCAGGGCTTGCAGCTCCACCGCCTGCGGGTCATCGGCATTGCGATAGTGGAGCGCCGCGGCGATCCCCTCCTGCAACTGATCGCTCGGCAGGCCGTACTCCAGGGTGCCCAGCAGCGGCTTCACGAGTCGATCTCCCGCCGCCAGCTTGCGCAGCGGCTGACGACCGACCCGGTCAATCTCGTCCACCAGATAGGGGTTGGCGAAGCGGGCCAGGATCTTCTCGATATAGGCTGCGTGCAGGCGCGGGTCGAAGCCGTAGCGTTTCACCAGTACGGCACCGCTCTCTTCCATGGCGCGGCGCACCTTGCTGCGGATCACCGGATCTTCGATCGCCTCGCGCACTGTGCGATAGCCCCTCAGCTTGCCGAGATAGGCGGTGACGATGTGGCCGGTGTTGAGGGTGAACAGCTTGCGCTCGACGAAGGCCATCAGGTTGTCGGTGGGCTCCATGCCCGCTACCTGTGGCAGCTCCCCCTTGAACTGGGTCTGGTCGACGATCCACTCGCTGAAGCTCTCTACCGTCACTTCCAGCGGATCATCGTTGGCAGCCGCGGAGGGCGGCACGATGCGATCCACCGCCGAGTCGACGAAGCCGATACAGGATTCGAGCGTGGCATGATACGCGACCGGCAGGTACTTGAGTACCTCCCGCTTGAGGTGGCTGGTGCCGCGCACCATGTTTTCGCAGGCGATGACATTGAGGGGGGTCAGGTTGCCGGCATCGAAGCGAGCCTGCAGCCCCTTGGCCAGGGTGCTGGCAATTTTGTCCAGAATGTTGGGGCCGACCGCAGTGGTGACCAGATCGGCGGTGATGATGCGGGCGATCACCTCGTGACCGGCGGAGCTCACCGCCGCCACGTTGCGCACCACGTCCAGCTTCTGATCCGCACCCACCACATGGACCTTGTACTCCTGACGGTGGTTGAGCTGGTCGATCAGGGTGTCGTTGACGTCGGCGAAGGTGACCTGATGGCTGGCATCCGCCAGCACTTTTCCGATAAAGCCGCGACCGATGTTACCAGCACCAAAATGCAATGTTTTCATGATATTAACCTCTTGAACCAAAGACGATGAAAGATGATTACGCAGCCTGTTCGGCACCCAGCAGATCCAGGAAGGCCTGGGGATCCGTGGTGCTGGCCAGCCGGTCGATGAGACCGGGTTCATCCAGTGCATTGGTCAGGCGGGTTATTACCTGCATGTGTTCGTCGTTGCGGGCGGCGATGCCGATCACCAGCCGCGCTACTTCATCGGCGGCTTCGCCAAAGGCGACCCCGGCCGGGTACTGGCAGATGACGATGCCGGTACGCTTCACAAACTCCTTGGCGGCGATGGTGCCGTGGGGCACGGCGATGGAT
>NZ_CAWNZT010000041.1:15830-17730 GCF_963878965.1 Aeromonas sp. HMWF015
TGGCGTTGACGTAGTCGGGGGCCACGTAGCCGCGCTCGGCCAGCAGTCGGCCTGCGGTCAGGATGGCGGCCTCCTTGTTGTCCGCTTTCAGTCCCAGATGCACGTCATGACGGCTCAGGGTAAAGACTTCGGCCGCTTGCGGCTCGTAGCTGTCGTCGTTGGCGGCCACCAGCAGCTGCGGGTTGGCGACATCATCGTTGGCGGCGCGGCTCAGGCTCTGTACCAGCTCCTGATAGAGGCCGTTGTCGAGGAAGTTGGTCAGGGAAATATGATGAGCGTTCGGCGCATGGCGACGGGCCCGCTCGGTCAGATCCTTGTGAGTGATGACCCAGTCCACCTGATCATCGAGCTGATCGATGGCGCGGTTGGTGACGCTGATATCGAGCCCGGCGGCCTGCACCCGCTTGCGCAGCATGCCGGCGCCCATGGCGCTGGAGCCCATGCCCGCATCGCAGGCGACCACAATATTGCGTACCGCCATCAGTTCGCCGCCCGGCTTCTTGGCCGCTGCGGTTTCGGGCTTGCCGCCCTTCATGGCTTTCATCTTGCGAGTGGCTTCACCGAGGGCATCGGCCTCGTCAGCTTCCGGCTGCTGGGCGCGGACGAACACGGCGGCGACCAGGAAAGAGACCAGAGTAGCGCTGATGATGGAGAGGGCGACCCCGATCAGGGATGCTTTCGGCGTCATCAACAACACGGCGAAGATGGAACCCGGTGAGGCTGGGGAGACCAGACCGGCGTTGAACAGGGTCAGGGTAAAGACCCCGGTCATGCCACCGGCGATCACCGCCAGAATGAGGCGCGGGTTCATCAGCACATAGGGGAAGTAGATCTCGTGAATGCCGCCGAAGAAGTGAATGATGGAGGCGCCAGCCGCGGACTGCTTGGCGGCACCACGGCCGAACACCATGTAGGCCAGCAGCACACCCATGCCCGGGCCCGGGTTCGCTTCAATCAGGAAGAAGATGGAGCTGCCATGCTCGGTCGCCTGCTGGATCCCCAGCGGCGAGAAGATGCCGTGGTTGATGGCGTTGTTGAGGAACAGGATCTTGGCCGGTTCGACGAAGATGGAGGTGAGCGGCAGCATGTGGTTTTCTACCAGGAAGCCGACGCCACCGGCCAGCAGGCCGGAGAGCACCTTGACGAAGGGGCCAATCACGAAGAAAGCGAGGATCGCCAGCAGCATGCCGATAAGCCCGGCGGAGAAGTTGTTGACCAGCATCTCGAAGCCGCTCTTGACGCGACCGTCCATCGCCTTGTCGAAGCGCTTGATGGCCCAGCCACCGAGCGGGCCGACCATCATGGCGCCCATGAACATCGGGATATCGGTTCCCACGATGACACCCATGGTGGTGATGGCACCGACCACGCCGCCGCGCTCACCGCCCATCAGTTTGCCGCCGGTGTAGCCAATCAGCAGCGGCAGCAGGTAGGTGATCATGGGGCCGACCAGCTTGGCCAAGGTGTCATTGGGCAGCCAGCCGGTGGGGATGAAGAGGGCGGTAATAAAGCCCCAGGCGATAAAGGCGCCTATGTTGGGCATGACCATATTGGACAGGAAGCGTCCAAAATTCTGTATCTTGACTTTGGTATCCGGTGATAACATGTCGGGACCCCGTTTTAAGCCTGTTTGATTAAAAGTGGTAGTCGGGATGGCCGGTTTTGCCGAACCTCCATCCCGGTCGTCTAAGCAACTTCAATCTACCAGCTTGATATCAAATTAGGCTGAAAACGGGGTGTCTTGTGATCCATCTCTCAGATACCCCGTCATACCCCCTCTCCAACCAGTGATGAAGATCACATTCGCTCGCTGTAATTCGGCTACATTTCGATCTTTTCTGTTTTTAATGACCATTTTCGTGATGCGCATCACTAAATCGGCTTTGCCGCGCCATTACGT
>NZ_CAWNZT010000041.1:17740-18698 GCF_963878965.1 Aeromonas sp. HMWF015
TAGCAGATAAAAACAAACCGCCAGCAGGCGGTTTGTCAGTTTTTGCGAGCTGGCCCCTGTCAAGGCTGCGGCTCAGTAGAAGCCGGCATCCTCGGGAGAGGGGCGGGTCTTGAAGCGGCGATGGAGCCACATGTACTGCTCCGGCGCCTTGCGCACGGCGGCTTCAATCTCGCTGTTGGCGCGGGCGGCATCAACCATGTCATCCCCGCTCGGGTAGTCGGCGAGCGGCGCCCCGATATGCAGGGTGTAACCCTCTCTGGTGCGGATGTTGTAGCAGGGGAGGGTGACGGTGTTCTTCACCCGCGCCAGGGTGGCGGTGCCGGTGATGGTGGCCGCCTGCTCTACCGCGAAGTAGGGCACGAATACGCTGGCGTGGCTGCCGTAGTCGTGATCCGGTGCATACCAGAGGGCGTCGCCGTTGCGCAGCGCCTTGATCATCCCCTTCACATCCATCCGGTCCACCAGATATTTGTTGGAGGCACAGCGCCCGTGGTACTGGGCATACTCCAGCACCGGGTTGGTGTTGGGGCGATAGACCCCGACCCCTGGGCGAACCAGCCCGAAACAGCGGGCGTTGAGTTCCAGCGTCAGGAAGTGGCAGGAGAGCAGCAGCATGCCCTGACCTTTTTCCATGGCGGCGATGACGTGCTCTTCCCCTTCCACCTTCATCAGGTTGCGCATCCGCCAGTCTGGCCAGAACCAGGCGATCCCCACCTCGAACACGGCGCAGCCCACGCTCTCGAAGTTTGCCTTAAGCAGTTTCTCCCGCTCATCCCGGGTCAGCTCGGGCATCGCCAGCTCCAGATTGCGACGGGCAATCTTGACCCGGGACTTCAATATCCTGGCGGCGAGACGACCGAGCTGACGCCCCAGCCACATCTGGCTGCGCCACGGCAGCAGGGTCAGCAGCCAGAGCAGGCCGAGGCCGAACCAGCTGGCCCAGTAACGGGGATGAAAC
>NZ_CAWNZT010000041.1:18708-18902 GCF_963878965.1 Aeromonas sp. HMWF015
AAAGGTGATTTGCATCACAAATTCAGTTTTTGTATTCGAATGGGACAAATCACTCAATTACTCATCAGTGGGTAGTGGCGATGGATCTATCGAAATACTCCATTGCTTACCAATGAATCAATAAATTTGTAACCCGCTTTCAGTTTTTACGGTCGGCGATGAGGTCTCTTTTGCTGCTGGCTGGTGGAGAGTTG
>NZ_CAWNZT010000042.1:0-8932 GCF_963878965.1 Aeromonas sp. HMWF015
CCAAAAGAGCCAACTGGTGCAGTTGGTCGAGTTGCTGCACAAGTGGAACAAGGCTTACAATCTCACCTCGGTGCGAGATCCGGACGCCATGCTGGTCAAGCATATCCTCGATAGCCTGGTGGTAAGCCCCCACTTGCATGGTGAGCGCTTCATCGACGTGGGGACAGGTCCCGGCCTGCCTGGACTGCCGCTGGCCATCATCAACCCGGACAAGCAGTTCGTTCTGCTGGACAGTCTGGGTAAACGGATCAACTTCATCCGCCAGGTGATCCAGGAGCTGGGTCTGACCAATGTGACGCCGGTCAAATCCCGGGTTGAAGAGTATCAACCCGAGGTGGGATTTGATGGTGTACTGAGTCGGGCATTTGCCTCGCTGGAGGACATGCTGAGCTGGTGTCACCACCTGCCGTCAGAACAGGGCTGCTTCCTGGCGCTCAAGGGACAATATCCCGAGCAGGAGCTGGCCCAGTTGCCTGCCAATATCCGTCTGGTAGCCTGTCATGAGTTGCGGGTGCCGGAGCTGGAAGGCGAACGTCATCTGCTGGAATTCAAACATATCCAGCCCGAATAGGGTCGCAGTTTCATTTAGGGGATCGTGTGGGAAAAGTCATCGCCATAGCCAACCAGAAGGGTGGAGTGGGTAAAACCACCACCTGTGTTAATCTGGCCGCCTCCATGGCTGCCACCCGGCGCAAGGTGCTGGTGATCGATCTGGATCCGCAGGGCAATGCCACCATGGGCAGCGGTGTCGACAAGTATGACGTCGAGCGCACCGCCTATGAGCTGCTGATCGAGGATGCCCCCATCAGCGAAGTGATCATCCCCGAAACCACCGGGGGCTATCACCTGATCGCCGCCAACGCCGACGTGACCGCGGCCGAAATCCGTCTGATGGAATTTTTCGCCCGCGAAATCCGCCTGCGCAATGCGCTGGCCTCGGTGCGGGACAAATACGACTACGTCTTCATCGACTGCCCGCCCTCTCTCAACATGCTGACCGTGAACGCCATGGCCGCCGCCGACTCCGTGCTGGTGCCCATGCAGTGCGAATATTACGCGCTGGAGGGGCTCACCGCCCTGGTCGACACCATCAGCAAGCTGGCCGCCGTGGTCAATCCGGATCTCAAGATCGAAGGGGTGCTGCGCACCATGTTCGATCACCGCAACCGGCTAGCCAATGATGTGTCCGATCAGCTAAAACAGCACTTTGGCGACAAAGTCTACCGCACCATCATTCCCCGCAACGTTAGACTGGCTGAGGCCCCGAGTTTCGGTGCCCCGGCCATGCACTATGACAAATCATCGGTGGGCGCCAAGGCCTACCTGGCTCTGGCTGGCGAGATCCTGCGCCGCCAGGAGCAGGAACGTCAGGCGACCATCGCAGACCGAGAGAGCATATGACTCCGAAAAAACGTGGACTGGGCAAGGGGCTGGATGCCCTGCTCAGTACCAGCACGGCTGCCCGCCAGAAACAGGTGATGAGCGATCAACGTACTGAAGAGGCCATGGCCCCCACCAATCAGGGCGAGCTGCGCAAGCTGCCGGTGGAGTGGTTGCAGTCCGGCAAGTACCAGCCCCGCAAAGACATGTCCCAGGATGCACTGGAAGAGCTGGCCAACTCCATCCGCGCCCAGGGGGTGATCCAGCCCATCGTGGTACGCCCTCTCGGCGAACAATCCTTCGAAATCATTGCCGGTGAGCGGCGCTGGCGCGCGTCCCAGCTGGCGCGGCTTGAGGTGGTGCCCTGTATCGTCAAGGATGTACCCGACGAGGCTGCCGTCGCCATCGCGCTGATAGAGAATATTCAGCGGGAAGACCTCAATGCCATCGAAGAGGCGGTCGCTTTACAAAGACTGCTGACCGAATTCGAGCTCACCCACCAGCAGGTGGCCGAGGCGGTGGGCAAGTCCCGCACCACGGTGACCAACCTGTTGCGTCTCAACCAGCTCAACGACGATGTGAAGCGTTTCGTCGAGCACGGCGACCTCGATATGGGCCATGCCCGTGCCCTGCTGGCCCTGAGCGGCCAGGCCCAGTCTGAAATGGCCAAGCTGGTTGCCCAGAAAGGGCTGACCGTACGCGATACCGAGAAGCTGGTGCAAAAAGCGCTCGAACCGGCAAAAGCCAGGGTCGAACCGGCCCGTGATCCGCAGATCGGCTACCTGGAGCGCCAACTGGCAGAAAAAATTGGCAATCAGGTGCAACTTCAGCCTGGCAAGCGGGATAGCGGGAAGTTAGTAATAAGTTACGAGAATTTGTCCGATTTGGACCGTATATTGGGCTGTTTTGGCGTGTCGGAATCGTGATTTTTACGCTTTTTGTAGTAATAAAACATCCATTCCTTTTGATATGACCATAACCCTGATTTGCCGCGGAAAGCCGCAAAAATTAAGGATTTTTGTCATATTGCAATAGCTGCCCTCAAGGGTATAATTTGACCGGCTTTAAGAGCTGTTAACATGGGGTCTTCGGATCCCGATTTTTTACAGTTCTGTAATGTTCAGGGGTAGGTTGGTGAAGCAGAAAATAGCCTTGGAAGGTTTGACACTGGCCTTGGTTATGCTCGTTTGTCAGCTCATCCTGATCCTGGCGATGAGTGCCGTCTGGTTTTACCTGACTGGTGCCAGCGCCGGTTATTCCGCCCTCTACGGAGGGGGGATGTACTGGGTTCCTCAAGCCTTGTTTACTGTCTGGGTGCTGCGCCGCAAGGTGACAACCGAGAGTGTGGGCCTGGTTTTGCGGGACTTTTATGGTGGGGTAGGGATTAAGCTCATTTCTACAACAGGTCTATTCGCCCTGATGTTTGGTGCGGGAGTCGAGGTCGTTACCGTCTCGTTTTTCGCCACTTATATCCTCGCCCTCGTTGTACAGTGGATGGTTTCATTCACGCTTAACAACCACTATTAGGAAAACTCATGTCTGCAACCGGAGAAGTCCTGACTCCTCAGGGATATATCTCCCACCACCTGACCCACCTTCAAGTCGGGTCCGGGTTCTGGACGGTCAATATCGACTCAATGGTATTTTCCGTCGTGCTAGGCGCCCTGTTTATCCTGCTGTTCCGCAAAGTAGCCGTTAACGCTACCAGCGGTGTGCCGGGTAAGCTGCAGTGCTTTGTGGAGATGCTGGTCGAGTTTGTGAATGGTAACGTCAAAGACATCTTTCACGGTCGCAACAAGGTCATCGCACCTTTGGGACTGACGGTGTTTGTGTGGATCTTCCTGATGAACCTGATGGATCTGATCCCCGTTGACTTTATCCCTCACGCTGCACAATTGATGGGTATTCCCTATCTGCGTGTGGTTCCCTCTGCTGACGTTAACATCACCATGTCCATGGCTTTGGGCGTGTTCTTCTTGATCCTGTATTACAGCATCAAGGTCAAGGGGATCGGCGGGTTTGTGAAGGAGCTGACGCTTCAGCCTTTCAACCACCCGGCGGCCATCCCGGTTAACCTCATCCTGGAAACTGTTACGCTGATTTCCAAACCTGTTTCTCTGGGTCTTCGACTGTTCGGCAACATGTATGCTGGCGAACTGATCTTTATCCTGATTGCGGGTTTGTTACCCTGGTGGTCACAGTGGATCCTGTCCGTGCCTTGGGCAATTTTCCACATCCTGATCATCACTTTGCAGGCATTCATTTTCATGGTTCTGACCATCGTATATCTGTCGATGGCGCAGGAAGACCATGGTTGATGCAACTCAAATAATCCTTTTTATACAATCAATTACATCTAAATAACTGGAGATCCTCATGGAAAACTTGAACATGGACCTGCTGTACATCGCTGCTGCAATGATGATGGGTCTGGCTGCTATCGGCGCTTCCATCGGTATCGGTATCCTGGGTGGCAAGTTCCTGGAAGGTGCTGCTCGTCAACCGGATCTGATCCCTGTTCTGCGTACCCAGTTCTTCATCGTAATGGGTCTGGTGGATGCGATCCCGATGATCGCCGTTGGTCTGGGTCTGTACGTGATGTTTGCGGTTGCTGGCTAAGTCGTTACGACTCTCCAGGCATAACCCATTAACTAACTTAAGAGGACATCGGCTGTGAATATCAATGCCACCCTCCTCGGCCAAGCAATTGCTTTTTTCTTCTTCGTAGTGTTTTGCATGAAGTACGTATGGCCGCCGCTGATTGCAGCCATCGAAGCCCGTCAGAAAGCTATTGCTGACGGTCTCTCTTCTGCCGAACGTGCCAAGAAAGATCTGGATTTGGCCAAGGCCAACGCCACCGATCAGCTGAAAGAAGCCAAGCTGCAGGCTGCTGAAATCATTGAGCAGGCTAACAAACGTAAAGCCCAGATCATTGATGAAGCTGCCGCTGGTGCCCAGTCTGAGCGGGAAAAAATCCTGGCTCAGGGCCGTGCCGAGATCGAAGCTGAACGTCATCGTGCCAAAGAAGAACTGCGTAAGCAGGTTGCTGCTCTTGCCATTGCTGGTGCAGAGAAGATCCTGGCGCGTCAAATCGACCAGGCTGCCAACAGCGACATCGTCGACAAACTGGTAGCAGAACTGTAACGGGAACGGGGCTATGTCTGAACTGACTACAATCGCTCGCCCCTACGCCAAGGCTGCTTTCGAGTTTGCCGTTGAGCACAAGGCGGTTGACCAGTGGCTGGGTATGCTCGGTTTCGCTGCGCAAGTAGTGGAAAACGAGACCATGCACAACCTGGTAAACGGCTCTGTGGCCGCCGAAGAGCTGGCAACGCTGTTTGTCGGTGTCTGCGGTGAGCAACTCGACGTGCATGGCCAGAACCTGATCCGGGTGATGGCCGAGAATGGTCGCTTGGGTGTGCTGCCGGCGGTCGTTGCTGAATTTGTAGCGTTCAAAGCTGAACTGGATAAAGAGGTTCAGGCTGACGTGATTTCGGCGATCGAACTGACCGACCAGCAGAAAGCCAATATTCAGGCTTCTCTGGAACAACGTCTCGCGCGCAAAGTGAAGCTGAATTGCAGCATCGATGCGTCCTTGATGGCCGGGGTGCTCATCAAGGCCGGTGATCTGGTAATCGACGGCACAGTCCGCGGTAAGCTGGATCGCATGGCTGACGCGCTGCAATCTTGATTGGGGTATTAGAGCATGCAACTGAATTCCACTGAAATCGCCGAGCTGATCAAGCAGCGCATTGCGCAGTTTGATGTAAAGAGCGAAGCGCGTAACGAAGGTACTATCGTCTCTGTGAGCGACGGTATCATTCGTATTCACGGCCTGGCTGATGCCATGCAAGGTGAGATGATCGAGCTGCCGGGCAACCGCTACGCTCTGGCATTGAACCTGGAGCGTGACTCCGTCGGTGCGGTGATTATGGGTTCCTATGACGGTCTGTCAGAAGGAATGAAAGTAAAAGGTACTGGCCGTATTCTGGAAGTGCCGGTAGGTCGTGGTCTGTTGGGCCGGGTGTTGAACACCCTGGGTCAGCCGATCGACGGTAAAGGTCCGATCGACAACGACGGCTTCTCGCCGATCGAAGTGATCGCACCGGGCGTTATCGAGCGTAAGTCTGTTGACCAGCCGGTCCAGACCGGTCTGAAAGCCATCGATGCCATGATCCCTATCGGTCGTGGCCAGCGTGAGCTGATCATCGGTGACCGTCAGGTTGGTAAGACCGCCATCGCGATCGACACCATCATCAACCAGAAAGATTCCGGCATTAAATGTGTTTACGTTGCGATTGGCCAGAAGGCCTCCACCATCGCCAACGTGGTGCGCAAGCTGGAAGAGCACGGCGCCCTGGCCAACACCATCGTGGTGGTTGCCTCTGCCTCCGAAGCGGCTGCTCTGCAGTACCTGGCTCCGTATGCCGGTTGCTCCATGGGTGAGTACTTCCGTGACCGCGGTGAAGACGCGCTGATCATCTATGATGACCTGTCCAAGCAGGCCGTAGCTTATCGCCAGATCTCCCTGCTGCTGCGCCGTCCGCCAGGACGTGAAGCCTACCCGGGTGACGTTTTCTATCTGCACTCCCGTCTGCTGGAGCGTGCTGCTCGCGTTAACGCCGAGTACGTAGAGAAGTTCACCAAGGGTGAAGTGAAAGGCAAAACCGGTTCTTTGACCGCACTGCCAATCATCGAAACCCAGGCGGGTGACGTATCTGCGTTCGTTCCGACCAACGTGATCTCCATCACCGATGGTCAGATCTTCCTGACTTCACAGCTGTTCAACTCCGGTATTCGTCCGGCGGTTGACCCGGGTATCTCTGTATCCCGTGTAGGTGGCGCTGCTCAGACCAAGATCGTCAAGAAGCTGTCCGGTGGTATCCGTACCGCGCTGGCCCAGTATCGCGAACTGGCGGCATTCGCCCAGTTCTCTTCCGATCTGGACGAGGCGACTCGCAAGCAGCTGGATCACGGTGTGAAAGTGACCGAGCTGATGAAGCAGAAGCAGTACTCTCCGCTGAGCGTGGCTCACCAGTCTCTGGTGCTGTTCGCCGCCGAGAAAGGCTATCTCTCCGATGTCGAGCTGAACAAAATCGTCGACTTCGAAGCCGCTCTGCTCTCTTACGCCAATACCCAGCATGCCGAGCTGATGGCTGAAATCAATGCCAAAGCCGACTACAACGACGCGATCGTTGGCAAGCTGACTGCGTTGCTGGATAGCTTCAAAGCAACCCAGACCTGGTAAGCGTGTGTGGCAGCGTGAGCTGCCACTTGATGGAGAGTAAGAGATGGCCGGCGCAAAAGAGATACGTAACAAGATCGGGAGTGTGAAAAACACTCAGAAGATCACCGGCGCTATGGAAATGGTGGCAGCAAGCAAAATGCGCCGTGCGCAGGAACGCATGTCTGCCAGCCGTCCGTACGCTGAAACCATGCGCAAGGTGATCGGCCATATCGCTCAGGGGAACTTGGAATACAAGCACCCCTACCTCATCGAACGTGAGGTCAAGCGAGTGGGTTACATCGTCGTCTCCACCGACCGTGGCCTGTGTGGCGGTTTGAACATCAACCTGTTCAAGGCTGCCCTCAATGATATGAAGCAATGGAGCGCGAAAGGTGCCAAGGTTGACCTGGCATTGATCGGTAACAAGGCCTCCAACTTCTTTGAACGGCACGGCGCCAAGGTTAAAGCTCATGTCGCAGGACTGGGCGATAGTCCGAGCGTCAATGACCTGATTGGTTCAGTCAAGGTCATGCTGAAGGCTTACGACAACGGTGAGATTGACAAGCTGTATCTGGTGTACAACAAGTTCGTCAACACCATGGTGCAGCAACCACGGGTCGATCAACTGCTGCCTTTGCCCGTAACTGAAGACAGCAAGCTCGCCAAGAAACACCACTGGGATTACCTCTATGAGCCGGATCCCAAGAAGCTGCTGGATACCCTGCTGGTTCGCTATGTCGAATCTCAGGTTTACCAGGGTGTAGTGGAAAACTTGGCAAGTGAACAGGCAGCCCGAATGGTTGCCATGCAAGCCGCGACTGACAACGCCGGTAACCTGATTAACGATCTGCAACTGGTATACAACAAGGCCCGTCAGGCCAGTATTACCCAGGAGCTGACAGAGATCGTATCCGGTGCTGCTGCGGTGTAAGGCAAGGGTTATCAAAGGTTTAGAGGATTTGACATGAGTAACGGTTTCATCGTCCAAATCATCGGCGCTGTGGTGGACATCGAGTTCCCGCAGAATGCCGTGCCCCAGGTGTACGATGCACTGAAGGTCGTTAGCGAAGGTCAAGGCCAGGGTCTGGTGCTGGAAGTTCAGCAACAGATCGGTGGCGGCGTCGTTCGTTGCATCACCATGGGCTCCTCCGACGGTCTGCGTCGTGGGTTGGAAGTAGTGAATAGCGGTAAATCCATCCAGGTTCCGGTCGGTACTGCGACTCTGGGTCGGATCATGAACGTACTGGGCGAGCCAATCGACGAAAAAGGTCCGATCGGTGAAGAAGAGTGCTGGTCTATCCACCGCGCTGCTCCCAGCTACGAAGATCAGTCCAACAGTAACGATCTGCTGGAGACTGGCATCAAGGTTATCGACCTGGTATGCCCGTTCGCCAAGGGTGGTAAGGTTGGTCTGTTCGGTGGTGCCGGTGTAGGCAAAACCGTAAACATGATGGAGCTGATCCGTAACATCGCGATCGAGCACAGTGGTTACTCTGTGTTCGCCGGTGTTGGTGAGCGTACCCGTGAGGGTAACGACTTCTACCACGAGATGATGGAGTCCAACGTACTGGACAAAGTATCTCTGGTTTACGGTCAGATGAACGAGCCGCCCGGAAACCGTCTGCGCGTTGCGCTGACCGGCCTGACCATGGCCGAGAAGTTCCGTGACGAAGGTCGAGATGTGCTGTTCTTCGTGGACAACATCTACCGTTACACCCTGGCCGGTACTGAAGTATCCGCACTGCTGGGCCGTATGCCTTCTGCAGTAGGTTACCAGCCGACCCTGGCCGAGGAGATGGGTGTTCTGCAAGAACGTATCACCTCCACCAAGACCGGTTCCATCACCTCCGTACAGGCCGTTTACGTTCCTGCGGATGACTTGACTGACCCGTCTCCGGCGACCACCTTCGCCCACCTGGATGCGACCGTCGTACTGTCCCGTCAAATCGCGGCACTGGGTATCTACCCGGCCGTTGACCCGCTGGACTCTACCTCTCGTCAGCTGGATCCGCTGGTGGTTGGCAAAGAGCACTACGAGACCGCTCGTGGCGTTCAGACCGTACTGCAGCGCTACAAAGAGCTGAAGGACATCATCGCCATCCTGGGTATGGATGAACTGTCAGAAGAAGACAAACTGACCGTAGCCCGTGCCCGTAAGATCGAGCGTTTCCTGTCCCAGCCGTTCTTCGTAGCAGAAGTGTTTACCGGTTCTCCGGGTAAATACGTGCCGCTGAAAGAGACCATCCGTGGTTTCCAGGGCATCCTGAAAGGCGAGTATGACGATCTGCCCGAGCAGGCGTTCTACATGGTTGGCGGTATCGACGA
>NZ_CAWNZT010000043.1:0-1354 GCF_963878965.1 Aeromonas sp. HMWF015
TTTTCACCTGATAGTTGCGATACTCCTCGCTGCTGACTACTACCTCAGTTTGGGTCAGGGTGTTGGCATCCACCCAGCTACCTGCGGTATCGAAATCATCCACATCGTTATAGGCATAGGATGCGGGCTCGCCATCGGGGCCATAACTGGTGGAGCAGGAAGAGATGGTCACCCCAGCCACCTGCTCGCCACAACGATAACGACCACCGTTATGATCCGAATGTTCATCAAACGACTTTTGCAAGATCTCGCCGGAGAGGCGCTGGGCCAGCTGAGCAGCGCGTACCTGCTGCACCGGGTCTACCGCCTGCGGCGCCTGATTGATAAGCAACCCCAGGATTCCGGTCAAGGCCACCGCCAGCAGCACTATGCCAACGATCAGCTCAATCAGCGTAAAACCGCGCTTAAGGGATCTCATGAATAAACCCCTCCGATTCAATCTTGATACGACCGGTTTCACGGCCATCACTGACCAACAGGGTACAACCGGTGGCACAGCTGCTGCCTAGCGGTCTGCCCATCTGATCGAAGCGCAGCACGAAGCGGTTGTTGTTATCTAGGGAGATGGAGATACCGGCAGAGGGCGTAACCAGTCGACCACAGGTCTCCAACTGGGGAGTCCAGCCACTATTGGTATCCAGATCATCGCTGGCGGGACACGCAGCATAAGTTCGGTGGGCAAAACGGGGAGAGGCAACCACCAGCTGGGTACAACGGTTGGCTGGCTCATGCATATTGACGGTCTGCACCAGCCGCAGCCGGGTCAGCAGCTCGTCACGTACGGTTTGAGTTTCAAAGCCGCCTTTGCCCAGCCATTTCGGCACGGCAAAGGCGGCCAGAATCCCGAGTAACAGGATCACCAGTACCAGTTCAATCAGGGTAAAGCCTCGTTGCATTCTCGTTCCCTGTTCATAAACAAGGAGGCGAGGCATAAGCCTCGCCTCCTTGACACTAATGCTGAATCAGCATCCACCCAGAGTAGTGGTGGCACCAGCAGTGCTGCTTGCAGGAGCATAGGTCACTGTACATTTGGAACCGCTGGTAGCAAATACGAAGTTTGCACCAGACGCAGCACCAGCCCAGGAACCGTCGATGGTGACGGCACGCTGGATACCATTGGTGGTAGCAGCAGGATAACCATACACAACATCAATGCTGGTACCATCGCTGCTGCTGACGGCGCCGCTGGCATCACGCTCGACACCTACCAAGGCCGCTTTGCTGTAGACCAGCTGGGCAGCGCTGCTGACTGCCGCCTGCACGCCCTGAGCAGCAGACTTCTTGGCATCATCCTGCAGATTCAGGAACTTGGGTGCAGCGGTGACCGCCAGAATACCCAGAATGATGATCACGA
>NZ_CAWNZT010000044.1:0-9243 GCF_963878965.1 Aeromonas sp. HMWF015
TTTGCCGCGGTACTCCAGTGGGGAAGGGAACTGTTGCTGGATGAGGCCGGCTTGTTTGAAAACTGGTCAGGAGTGGTCGCTATTTTGAGCATTCAGACAGGCCTGCAGCATTGTACTTTCACTCCTGTTCGAGAGGCGTGCTAGATTTGCCGCCTTTTCTTAATAACAAGAAGGTTAATTATGTTCAGGTTGATGACGGGGGCCTTGCTGGCCATCATGCTGTCCGGTTGTGCGGCCATGTTTAACGGCACAAGTCAGCAGGTTTCCATTCGCAGTCAGGATCCCGATGCGGAGATCTACGTCAACGATATGCTGCTGGGCCACGGCAATGTGATTACCTCGTTCAAGAAGAAAGAGAATTACACCATCACGGTCAAGCGTGCGGATTGCTACTCGGTGACAGTGCCGGTCTCAAAGTCGTTCGATGCCACCACTCTGCTCGGGATCTTTGTCGATTTCGGCGTGGTCTCCATTCTGGTGGTCGATGGGGTCGGCACCGGCGCCTGGCAGAAGTTTGATCAGAATGCCTTTATCGTTGATCCCATCTGCAAGAAAGCCTGATCGTTATGGATGGGGCATCGGATGATGCATCCAGATACAGATCTTTGCTGATGTGAAAAACCCGACACTTCTGGCCGGAATGTCGGGTTTTTTGTGGCCGCGGATAGAGGGGGAGGCGGGTTGCCCGGTTGATCAGGCCAGCGCCAGTTGCTGACTGCGGGCGCGCCACAGCCGCTCGTGGAAGAAGAACACAACGGTGTTGATGGCCGGTTCGATCATCGCCATCACGCCGCCGGTGAGCAGCTCGCCGCTCAGCAGGAAGGCCACTCCGAAAGCCACCGAGAAGTGGACCACCGCGAAGCTGCTGGTCTTGGCCTGCAGGCTGTGCTTTGGTTTGAGCTTGTGCCAGCCAAGGTCATGAAAGTAGAAGGCGACCGTGTTGACGGCAGGCTCGATCAGGGCGATCAGGCTGGCGGTCAGCAGCTCACCGGTCAGCAGGTAGGCCACGGTAAAGGCGACACCGAAGTGCAGGATGGCAAAGCTGATGGTCTTTTTCATGATGGCGGCTCCCTCTGTTGATGATGAGAGTATCCGCCGAAATGAAATTAAATGAAAACTATTCTCATCTATTGCCGAAATAGAGAGAACCTATCAACGGGCGAGTTGTTGGTGCGGTTCAGAGGTTGCCAATCGCAGCCAAGGCGATAAAGTACAGGTTCTTCACACTTGCCCATGAAAAAGGATCTTTCATGAATATCAATGCCACTCTGCTTGGCCAGTTCATTGCGTTGTTGATGATCATCGTCGGCGTCATCGCCTGGCGACTGGCGCGCCGCAAGAGCGAGCATCCGGCGCTGGTCACCCTGATCTGCTCCCTGCTCTGTCTGTTTCCGCCCTTTGGCCTGCTGGCCCTGTTGCTGGTTGCGCTGAAACAGGATCTGCCCACCCGCTCATAGGGTGGGCAGGTTCAGGTTGCCTTACACACCGGCCGCACCAATAGAAAAAGCCCCGTGATGGGGCTTTTGCTATTGAACTCGGTGAGCAGAAGACCTTGGACACCCATCTTTTGGGTTCGGGCTATGCTACGCCTTGCTCAAAGAGGTGGGTGTCCCAGATTTGGTACAGAAGACCTTGGACACCCATCTTTTGGGTTCGGGCTATGCTACGCCTTGCTCAGAAAGGTGGGTGTCCCAGATTTTTTTTATCAGAAAATCCATAAATCCAGCTTATAGTGGCACCGACGAGCCTTGGGTTGCATCAGGGTGACTGATACAAGCCCCACAAGGGGATCTTCCGATCCTTGCTTAGGTTGTGGGGGGGTTATACGCGATTGTCCGAATACGCTACGCTATTCGAACCTACGGGCTGGCGCATACCACCTTAAACACTGAACACAACGCACGGTAAAAATGCCACGCTTTGCGAATCACTCTTGAACAGTTTGTTATATTTATTTGTACAGCGGCTGAAAATTTGGAACATTGACGTTGGTTTGAGCCATTGAAGCTTGAAGTTGTTGAAACTTTTGATTTTTTAGTGTCTCTCCATGCGCAAAGAAAAAATTATTATCACCACAGGCAGTTCTCATTGCTTGTACGGCTTGCTCAACTGTATAGTTTTTATAAATCACATTATTGTAAAATGAAGCATAAGCAACGGTAACGTCTGACTGCAAAACCTTTCCACTATTCCCAATAAGAAAATGAAATGCATTATCAAAAGCATTGTTCATGTTGGTTGCATTGATTCCATCACAAGACGCCATACACACAAAAGGATCAAATCCTTTTACATAATTATGAGAAAGCAGCATTCTGCGTAGCGAAAGCCAGTCAATGAAAGAGCCATCCGTTAAACCAATCCCATCTGACTTTCCATGCATGCAAAGGTGAACAAATGGCACTGCGTTGACATTGGGTGTTTTTTGAACCTCAGCAATGGCAAGTGGCAGCCGTTGAGAAAATGTATTAGCAAAGGTTTCTGCGTTGGTAGCCAATGTATAAAAGCACGGAATACGTATAGCTCTAAGTGCATCTCTAAGAGCCATTCCAATACTATATCCATCATAAAGATCAACATTTGAAGGTGAATCTACTAGAAAAACCATTGGTTGATTAACTATCTGAATTTGTGGAAAGTTATTCATTTTCTACCTCATAAATATAACGCCGCGATTTGCGGCAAATTTGTAGCGCAGCGGAAAGTTTGTCCGGCAACAGCGTCTTGTTAAATTAGAAAGTCCAGAATCCATACGAAGGGTTATCTGGCAAAATAACATTATTAGATTTGGCTATTTCGTTCATCTCGCTATACAGAATTTTATAGTCATCCTCCTTCTGCATAGATGCGAACTTGCTTTCTATAAGAATTCGCTCTTTAACATCTATATAAGGTGCCAATATCCGAATATGTTGGTCAAATGAAGTTACAACTTGATATTGAAAAAGCATTGTCCAAAGTTGGTAAAAAAGCATAATAGGCAAAATAACCAAAGGAATGACCGCAATCAATTTTCGTGATTTAGACCCAATGGGTTTATTATTTTCGCTACTAGGCTTTATTTTTCTTCTGAGAATAACCGAGAGCGCTGCCACAGGAAAGCCAACTATTATTCCCACTAAAAAAGAATAAGTTGATAACGCCGGATCTTTAGCGACTCCTAAAGCGCTCTTTTGATATAAGGAGTCAAGAAGGCCTGTCACTAGATACTCGGACACATATAATACACCCTCACCAAAAACTCGAATGATTGGGTCCAAAAAATATACAAATACCATCGAGGCAACTATCCCGGTAAAAACTCCTACTCTAATTGTTTTATCCACTTGGGCTCCTGTGATCAATAGAATTTAACAGTGATTAGATGGAAGACGGCACTAATCCGTTAGCAGAGCATTCCATATAACTCCGTAACATTTTCACTGCCGCCAAGTAAAAATAATCATTAAATCATAACGTCATCAGCTTTCTTCGCATGCTGGGCGTATTCGCTTGACTTCCTCTTTTTGCGCCACCGTTACTACTGTGTGAAAAATCAGTGCTCAGCGCACTCTTGGCAAGCGCCGCCAAAGCACGCCTGCGTGAGCGGGTCAGAAATCAGCATAAGGCTGTCACCATGTTGACTGGGTAGTCGTAGGCAACTCTCGCTTATCCATTCCATCCGGCATGGCTACCGCCCCTGAATTTCAGCTTCCAGTCTGCTGCATTTCACCAACGGGATGGGGTTGGCATGGCTCATGGGGTGACTCCTACGAGGCTTTGTTGCCAATTGGCTATAGTACCGGCCTATTGGCCAAGGGAAAGAGGGATGCGGAGAATTCCTGAGCCAGATCAATTAATTAATCAACAACTGCTGGTCTGGTGTGCAGAGGGGATGCGTGGCCGCCATTGGTGAGGAAAACAGTTAGTGGGTAAAGCTGTAGCGGGTAAAAAAACAAGAAGCCCCTGAACGGGGCTTCTCTTTTGCGGCATAGCCACTTTGAACGGCTTGGCTGACCGGCTCGCTCGCGCCATGACCGGGCGCCGGAGCGAGCTGGTGCGGGCCTACTCTGCGGCCTTGTTCAGCCACTCCACCTTGTACTGGGCACCGGTGCCCTGCACCAGCTTGGCGCATAGCGGTTTGAGGAAGGCTTCAATCTGCTCGTCCAGCATCCAGGGAGGGCTGATGATCAGCATCCCTGAGCCGTTCATGCCCCAGTCGGCGGTCTGACCGGCCACTTCCAGCTCGGCCACCAAGACGTTGCCGAAGTTCTCCCGCTTGATGGCGCGCAGCATGTCGCGGGATTTGTCCGCCTCTTGCCCGAGGATCGGATACCAGAGGGCGTAAATGCCGGTCGCCCAGCGTTTCTGCGCCTTTTTCAGGGTATCGACCACGGCGAAGTAATCTTCTTTGAGCTCATAGGGCGGATCGATCAGCACCAGCCCGCGACGCGGGGTCGGCGGCAGCAGGGCGATCAGCCCCTCGAAGCCGTCGCGGTGGTGGACGGCGACGCGAGGGTCATAGCCCATGTTGGCGCGCAGATCTTCGACCTCGTTGTTGTGCAGCTCCATCAGCGCCAGCTTGTCCTGCTCGCGGGAGAGGCGGCGGGAGAGCTCCGGCGAGCCGGGGTAGTAGTGCAGCTCGCCGTTCTGGTTCATCTCTTCGATGACGCCGAGATAGGGGGCCATGGCAGACCACTGGGCCCGCTCGTCCCACAGCCGGCCGATGCCGTCGGCATACTCGGCCTTCTTCTGGGACCAGTCGCCGCGCAGGTCGTAGAGACCGCCACCGGCATGGGTGTCCAGCACGATGAAGGGTTTCTCCTTCTTCTTGAGGGACTCGATGATCAGGGCCTGAACGGCGTGTTTCAGTACGTCGGCATGGTTGCCGGCGTGAAAGGCGTGGCGGTAGCTCAGCATATTAGATCTCTGAGGGGGCCCTGCTGGGCACCCAATAACGATAGATAGTTCAACAAATTACGGCTGTTGCCGCGAAACAGGGAGAGGCTGCGCAGGGTCTGCAACAGGACGCCCTGTTGCAGCCGCTCCAGCTCCAGCTCGTGGGCCAGCATCGACTGATACTGCTGCTCGTCGAGTCGCGTCTTGGCGCTCTGGCGCAGGGCGCGCCACGGGGTCAGCACCGCCTCGGTCTGCACCAGCGCCGGTTGCAGGTCGGTGAGATCGACCACGATGCCGAGTTGATCGAGCCGGTGCAGCAGCAGCGCCAGATTGACGTTGCCCCCCTGCTCCTGCACGGTGAGCCAATCCTGGCTGCGCTCACCATAGACCTTGCCGCTCCAGTGCCAGAAGCCAATCGGCGTCGGCAATTCGTGGACTGCGACCCGCTCGTTGGCCATCAGCTGTTCGTCACGCAAAGAAGGCTTGCTCCATGGTTTCCAGCTCTTCGGAGAGGCTCATCCACTCCAGCTCCACCTCTTCCAGTTGCTCCTTGAGGGGGCCCTGGGATTTGAGCAGCTCGGAGAGCTTGGTTTTAGCGCTCTCTTCGTAGATGGCGGGGTCGGCCAGCTGGCTCTCGATGTCGGCCAGCTTGCCCTGCAGCTTCTCCATGCTCGCTTCGAGCTTTTCCAGCTTCTGGCGCAGGGGACGGGTTTGCTGGCGGAACTCCGCCTCGCGCCGCTTCTGATCCTTGCGCGCCACCGCCGAGTTGGCGGAGACGGGGCCATCGGCCGGTTTGGCGTTGGCCTCTTTCTCCTGCTCGCCGAGCCACTTGTGGTAGTCGTCGAGATCGCCGTCGAACGGCTCGACCCGGCCACCGTGCACCAGATAGAAGTCGTCGGTGGTGGTACGCAGCAGGTGACGGTCGTGGGAGACCACCACCATGGCCCCTTCGAAGCCTTGCAGCGCCATGGTAAGGGCGTGGCGCATCTCCAGATCCAGGTGGTTGGTCGGTTCATCCAGCAGCAGGAGGTTGGGCTTTTGCCAGGTGATCAGCGCCAGCACCAGCCGCGCTTTTTCGCCACCGGAGAAGGGCGCCACCTTGTCGAGCGCTTTGTCACCGTGGAAGCCGAAGCTGCCCAGATAGTTGCGCAGCTCCTGCTCGGTCTTGTCCGGCGCGAGGCGGGCCAGATGATCGAGCGGGGTGTCGTCGAGACGCAGGGTCTCCAGCTGATGCTGGGCAAAGTAACCGATGCTCACCCCGGCGCTCACTTCGAGCTTGCCAGAGAGCGGCGGGTTGGAGCCCGACAGCATCTTGATAAAGGTCGATTTACCGGCGCCGTTGCGACCGAGCAGACCGATGCGTGAACCCGGTACCAGATTGAGTTTGATCTTCTCCAGGATCACCTTGTCGCCGTAACCGGCGCTGAGGTTCTCCATGGCGATGAGCGGGGTCGGCAGGGCCGAGGGCTCGCGAAACTCGAAGCTGAACTCGGAGTCGGCGTGGGCGGGCAGGATCTTCTCCATCCGCTCCATGGCTTTCAGGCGGCTCTGGGCCTGACGGGCTTTGGAGGCCTTGTAGCGGAAGCGGTCCACATACGCCTGCATGTGGGACATCTCCCGCTGCTGCTTCTCGTACATCGACTGCTGCTGGGCAAGATGTTCGGCGCGCTGCAGTTCGAAGTCGGAGTAGCCGCCGGTGTATTCGTTGAGCTTGCCGTTCTCGATATGAATGATGCGACTGATGACTGAATCGAGGAAATCGCGGTCATGAGAAATCAAGACGAGCGTGCCCTGATAGCCCTTGAGCCACTTCTCCAGCCAGATGACGGCATCGAGATCCAGGTGGTTGGTCGGTTCATCGAGCAGCAGCAGATCGGAGCGGCAGAGCAGCGCCTGAGCGAGGTTCAGACGCATGCGCCAGCCACCGGAGAAGCTGCGCACCGGCGAGCCGAGCTGCTCGTCGCTGAAACCGAGGCCGTGCAGCAGTTCGGCGGCGCGGGCGCGAATGCTGTAGGCGCCGATGGTATCGAGGCGGCCGTGCAGCTCGGCCACCAGCAGACCATTGTCATCCTGCTCGGCTTGCACCAGCTGAGCTTCCAGCGAGCGGAACTCCTTGTCGCCGTCGATCACATACTCGAGCGCGGAGCAGTCGAGCGCCGGGGTCTCCTGCGCGACGCCTGCGATCTGCCAGCCAGCGGGCAGGCTGAAGGTGCCGCTGTCGATGGCCAGCTCGCCCCGTACCAGTGCAAAAAAGGTGGACTTGCCACAGCCGTTTTTGCCCACCAGACCCACTTTGTGGCCGGGGTGAATGGTGGCGGAGGCGTTGTCCAGCAGCTTGCGGCCGCCGCGGATCAGTTCGATTTGACTGGCAACTATCATGGGTGGGATCTGCTTGCTCAAAATGGAGGAGAAAAACTGGCGCGGATCTTACGTGAAATGACGCTGATTTGCACTGTAGCGAAGGGCTGGCCACTGGCTGGCGCTGCAAAAACATGCCATAACAGAGAAACCAGTTTGGTTACGGGAGGTTAGCATGCATATCAGGGATATTATGACGACCCGGGTCGCCACCGTTTCAATGGATGATCGACTCCGAGTCATTAGGGATATCTTCGAGCAGGCACACTTTCGCCACCTGCTGGTGCTGGAAGAGGAGGAGCTGGTGGGGGTCATCTCGGATCGGGATCTGTTCCGTGCCATCAGCCCCTATCTCGACTCCGAAGCCGAGATGAGCCGCGATACCGAAACCCTCAACAAGCGGGCCCACCAGATCATGAGTCGTCAGCTCGTCACCATCGCCCCCCATCTCACCGTGCGCGACGGCGTCAAGCTGATGCTGGAGAAGGGGGTCTCCTGCCTGCCGGTGCTGGAGAATGGCGCCCTGGTTGGCATCATCAGCTGGAAAGATTTTCTCAAGGCGGCGCTGGAGAGTGACGCACTGGTTTGAGCCCAACGCTCATCATCATTAGCTGACAGACAACAAATAGAGAGGGGAGCCAAGGCTCCCCTCTCTATTGGCTTTGCCGGCAATGCCGGTTTGCACGCCGCCAGCATCATCATGGCTCGGGCTGCCCTGCGACAAGACAGGAGGGGCCGCTGCCGGAGAGGTGCGGCTGCAGGTGGGTACGGATCTCCTGCAGGGTGCGCTGGTACTGCTGGGCATGTTGATCGAGAAACGCGGGGCTGTGCTTGAGGCGCCGCTCCAGGGTATCGACCAGCAGCGCCACCCTGGGGGCTGCCATACCCGCAGGCCAGCAGTGTTGCAGCAGCTCCAGCAGTTGCCAGGCATCGCCCGGCAGGGCGGGGAACTCCTCCAGCAGCTGCAAGCCCGCTTGCAGGGCTGTCTGATATTGGCTGGCCTGCATCGACTTGTGGCGCAGTTGGCGCAGTTCGCTCAGCCGTTGTTCTCTCGCCGTCAGACGCTGGCCCAGCTCGGCCACCAGATGGTGGAACAGCTGGCGGGTGAGCGGGTGGGGCGCCACCCTGACGCGGTATTGGGTCAGCTGGGTCAGGTAGCGCTGGGCGTGGTGGGGCAAACCGCAGAATTGGCTGACTGCAAAGCCGAGCAGCAGGGTGAGGTGGTTGTCGCTCCCCTCATCCGGCTGGTGGTGGGCAATTAGGATCAGCGCCTCGTCGAAGCGGTAATCCAGCCCCAGCATCAGCGCCTGCAGCAGCTCATATTCGTGGGGTTGCAGGTGGACGGTGCGCTTGAGGTGCTCCCACTCCTGTTGCAGGGAGCGGATCCGGTTGCTGGAGGGGGCGTGCCACAGCACCGCCAGACTGGCATTGAGCATGAAGCTGTCGATGGCGAGCCGGACGCGCTGCTCGCTGAAGTGGCGCAGGGTCAGGCTGTTGGCCTGCTCCAGCACCTTCTCCTCATCTTGCAGCACCAGCCCGAGCAACATCGCCAGCTGATGCCAGCGCGGCTGATGGGGGCGGATCTGCAGCAGCTCTCCCATGGTCTCCCATGCCGCCAGCCAGTGATGCTGATGCAGCTGGCTGGCGAGTTGCAGCTCCAGCCGGGTGGCCATCGAGACGCTGGCCTGATGGCGCTGCAAGTCGGTCCGGGCGCTCTGCAATTTGCCGAGCCCCAGCATGGCGTAGAAGAGCCCGGCCCTTGGCCAGCTCGCCTGATACTCGTTGGCACAGAGGGCATAGTGCTGGGCGGCGGTGACCCGCTCGGTCGATTGCAGCAGCAGGTAGCCCTTGAGCCGATCCAGCCAGGGGGTCAGCGAGCGATTCTCCCGTTGAAACAGCAGGTCCTCACAGAGGGCGGTAGCCAGTTGCCACTCCCGCAGCAGAATGGGGGCGGCCAGCGTGCGGGTCAGGTTGCTTAATTTCACCAGCTGGCCGAGCACTGCGGTG
>NZ_CAWNZT010000044.1:9253-17251 GCF_963878965.1 Aeromonas sp. HMWF015
GAGAAGTAGAGATCCGAGGGGAGAAACTCCTGCTCGCTCTGATCGGCATCGAGCAGCAGCAATACGCAACCGGGTTGCAGCAGGCCGAGATAGTGCGCTTCGTGCAGCAGCCGGGCTCCGTCAAGATCCTGCTGCTTGTCCTGCTGACAGATGATGGCGTCGAAGGCGTGCTGTTGCAGCAGGGCCAGCAGGCCACTGCGCTCGTGGTTTGGATGGCTGTGGTAGTGGATCCGGTCGGCGGGTACTCCCTGTTCGGTCAGTTCCCGGGTGATGGCGCTACGGAGCAGGGGATCCTCTTCGAGCAGCAGTATCGTCATGCAGGTACTTCCTGTGAGCAAACCATTAGGTTGATTATGGTAGACCCAAGAGGAACATAGGCACAGCACTCGCTGAGTGAAAAGCTGACAGTAGCCAGCAGGGTGCTGGAAGGCGCACTATGGGCTGTTATTTCAATCGGTTATGCCACCTCTCAGGGCTGCGACCTGTTATTGCAGAGGGCGGACCTGCGTCCCGAAGGGGCAGTCGCTCTGGCGGATCAGCCGCGACCCCTTGCCCTGTTCCCCCAGCCAGCTCAATTCCAGCTTGCCGAGGCGGCCCAGATGGCGCAGCTCGAACTCGTAGCGCTGGCAGAGGTTGTCTTGGGGCAGACTCGCCATCCCCGCTGGCAGTCGGTATTGATAGCGAAGGAGTGGCCCATCTTCCAGCTTGCTGGCCACTGGCACCAGCCCCTCTGGCGTGGGCTGCGGCGCCCCGAGTGCACGGCGCAAACTGAGCGGCGCATCGATCGCCTTTTGATAGTGCAGGCCGTTCATGGCCGCCAGCTCCTCTTCCAGTCGTTGCAACTCCCCTTCCAGTCCATTGAGCGCGGCCCCCAGCTGCTGGTGGGTCGTTGACGAGGCGCAGCCGCCCAGCAACAGGGTGGCAAACAGCAGGGCGGCTCTGATGGGGGGCACGGCATCTCCTTGGCAATGACGATGAAGCGTGAAGGTCAGATCGGCTGGCCCTGACTATAGCAGGGGATTGCTGGGGGGCGTCCCCAGCAGCAGCTGCGCCAGACGGGCCAGCCCTTCGCCGACCTTGGCGTCGGTGGCGGGTTGGCTCAGGCTCAGGCGCACCCCTTGCGGAGCGGCAAACTGACCGGCGGCGAAGTGTTCCCCGCTCGCCACGCCAACGTCAAGGGCATCGGCGGCAGCGGCAAACTGCTGGCTGCGCCAAGGCTCCGGCAGCGGCAGCCAGGCGTGCATGCTGCCCGGCTGCCAGCGGGCGGCGGGCAGCAGGTGGCGCAGCAGTTCACCGCGGCGTTTGAGGATCTCCCGCTGCTGCTCGACCAGCGGCATGATCTGGCGCTGACTGACCATTTTGCAGGCGAGCTCGATCAGCAGCGGGCTCACCATCCAGCTCGACAGCCGCATGGTCTGGGCGAAGGCGCTGCGCAGTGCGGGGGGCGTCAGCACGAAGCCCACCCGCAGGCCGCCGCAGGCGATCTTGGCCAGACTGCCCAGATAGATGACCCGCTCCGGCGCCAGATTGACCAGAGGGATCACAGGTTGCTGGGGCAACAGGCCGTTGACGTCATCCTCGATGATCAGCAAATCGTGGTGACGGGCGATGGCGACGATGGCCTCCCGCCGCGCCAGACTCATGATGGCGGTGGTGGGATTTTGCAGGGTCGGGGTGAGGTAGAGCAGCTTGGCACGGCGGGTGCGGCAGGCGGCGTCCAGCGCCTCGGGCAGTAGCCCCTCCTCGTCCATCGCCAGCCCCACCACCTGATTCTTCAGCTGGCGGGCATTGCCCAGCATACCGGGGTAGCTCAGCCCCTCGCACAGGATGGTTTCCCCCACGCAGTTGGTCGCCAGCAGCGCCAGCATGATGCCGTGCTGGGCGCCGTGGCTGAACAGCAGGCGATCCTCACTGCAGGCCACCCCTTGCTCCGCCAGCCAGTCGACGAACTGCTGGCGCTGATCCGGCCGTCCCGCCTCCTTGTCGTAGCCGAGCAGGGCGTTGAGATCCCCGTCCGCCACTTCCCCCAGCATGGGGCGAATGATGGCCGCCCGATCCAGCTGCACCGGCAGGTTCTGCCACAGCTCGATGCGGTGCCCCTCCTCCTGGCGGATCACCCACTCATTGGCGGGATCTGTGTTCGCTCCCTTGACCCAGGTGCCATGGCCCACTCTGGCGGTCAGCAGGCCGCGCCGCTCTGCCTCGCTGTAGGCGCGGGTGACGGTGCCGACGGTGACACCCAGACGATCCGCCAGGGATCGGTGGGTAGGCAATCGGGTCTGCGGTGGCAGCTCGCCATTCACGATCCCCTGTTCGATCGCTTTGACCAGCTTGAGGTAGAGGGGGCCATCGAAGGCTGCAAGGTCGGGCGTCCAGATTGTCATGGTGACAATAAATCCATTGATCAAAATTTGCTGTCAATATAGCGTGAATTTCAACCTGATAACAACCAAATAGCACACATTGTATCGATACAATGTGGCGGGCAAGGAGTCAAATATGACGATGGAGTGGTATGTCACCCTGTTCGGTTTTGCCGTACTCACCTGCGGTACGCCGGGGCCCAACAACCTGATGCTGACGGCCTCCGGCGCCAACTTCGGGGTGCGCCGTACCCTGCCACATCTGCTCGGGGTAGGGTTGGGGCAGCCGGTGTTGCAACTGGTACTGGCGCTGGGGCTTTATCCGCTGTTCGAGCGCTGGCCCTTGCTGCGGCTCGGTTTGCAGATCTTCGGCAGCCTCTATCTGCTGTGGCTGGCGTGGCGTGGCGTATCGCGGTGGCCGGGGCGCCGGGGGATCCGGCCCGACGCGCCCGTCCGCTGACCATGCTGGAGGGGCTGGGCTTTCAGTTCCTCAATCCCAAGGCGTGGATGATGGGGATCTCCGCCATCAGTCTCTTCAGCCTGCCCGGCGCCAGTTACTGGCCGAGTCAGCTGGCGGTGATGGTCATGTTTGTGCTGGTGGCCCTGCCGGTCTGCTTTGTCTGGGTACTGTTCGGCCATCAGCTGAGCAACTGGATCAGCTCGGATCGGGGCTGGCGGCGACTCAACGGTTCTCTCGGTCTGCTGACGGCGCTCTGCGTGGTGATGCTATGGTATTGAGCCGTGCTGCGCTGATGGAGGTGGTGGCCGAGAAAGAGGCATTTCTGACTTGTCGCCACGGGGTTGGCTCTGCATATTAGAAGGCTTTCCCCATAACGGGGGCGTTGCATCGACAAGAGGTTGAGATGGATCTGAACTGGTTACTGCCCCTGGCGGGGTTTGCCCTGGTTACCTGCGGCACGCCGGGGCCCAACAATATGTTGCTCACCAGCGCCGGGGCGGCGCAGGGTTTTCGCCGCACGATTCCCCTGCTGGTGGGGGTGGTCGGGGGGATCAATCTGATGATCCTCGCCACCGCGCTGGGGCTTGGCGTGGTGTTCGAGAAGGTGCCGCTGCTGCACGATGGCCTCAAGCTTATCGGCTCGGCGTATCTGCTCTGGCTGGCGTGGAAGGTGGCGACCGCCAGCGGCCCGGCCGAGGGCAACCGGCCGCTCATTCCCGCCCATCAGGGGGCCATGCTGCAACTGCTCAATCCCAAGGCATGGATGATGGCGCTCTCCGCCATCAGCGGTTTCACTCTGGCGGGGGAGGCTTACTGGCCCTCTGCGCTCTGGGTGTTGGTGATCTTCTTTATTACCGGCCTCTACACCGGGGCGTTCTGGGTGCTTTTTGGTGCCCAGGTGCGGCAAATCATTCGCACCGCCCGGGGTTGGCGGCGTTTCAATCTTGGCATGGGGCTGGCGACGGCCGCCTGTGTCGGGATGATCTGGATTTAGCCCGGGGTTCGCCCGGGCCTTTACCGGCTGTCTTGTTGGCCCTGCGGGGCCTTTTTTATCTCGTCCGCGTGGCCTTGCCTGCAAGGTGGCGTGGTTCTGCCCTCCCTTGGGATGAAAGGAGTTCCTATGAAATGTATCGGTCTGCTGGGTGGCATGAGCTGGGAGTCCACCGTCAGTTACTATCAGGCGCTCAACCGCGGGGTGCGGGCAAAGCTCGGTGGTTTTCACTCGGCGCGGGTGCTGCTCAATAGCGTCGACTTTGCCGCTATCGAGCGGCTGCAGCATGCCGGTGACTGGCCCGCCACAGCTCGCTTACTGGCGGCGGAAGCGCGCAAGTTGCAGGATGGCGGCGCCGATTTCTTGCTGATCGGCACCAACACCATGCACAAGGTCGCCCCCGAGATAGAGGCCGCCATCGATATCCCGCTGCTCCATATCGCCGATGCCACCGCGGCCAAATTGCAGGCGGACGGGATAACCCGGGTCGGCCTGCTCGGCACCCGCTTCACCATGGAGCAGGATTTTTACAAGGGGCGCTTGCAGGAGCGCTTCGGGTTGGCGGTGCTGGTACCTGATGAGGCCGGGCGGGAGCGGGTACACAGGATCATCTATGACGAGCTCTGTCTGGGGGAGATCCGTGCATCGTCGCGGGCCGAGTATCTGGCCATTATCGCGGGGCTGGCGGCCGCGGGTGCCGAGGCGGTGATCCTTGGCTGTACCGAGATTGCCCTGCTGGTGGGGGCTGCCCGGGCGGCGGTGCCGCTCTACGACACCACTGCCATCCATGCCGAAGCGGCGGTCGCGCTGGCACTGGCATCCGATTAATAAACTGGTCAGATCTCACTATTCATGCTTGTCTCATACCCCTTGCCATAAAAGCGTGTAAAATTGCGCCCTGAATTTTCCCCGGCCAACGCGGGTTGGCTGCGGTTTCCTAGCATGCAAGGCTGACATTGTGACTGAAGTAGATAGATTCGCGGATATTCGCCCCTACCGCGATGAAGAAGTGCCGGCAGCCATCGAACGGCTGATCCAGGATGATGAATTTATCGGCGCCATCGCCAAGTATCGTTTCGGTTCCCTGATGAGCTGGCTGGGTTGGGCCATCCGCCCGCTGATCCGCCTGTTCCTGCGCCGCAAATGGTCAAAAGTGACCACTGTGCATCAGGTTCAGATGGGGGTCACCCGGTACATGTCCCGCATGATCGCTACCTCCACCAAGGGGGTGACCTTCTCCGGGATCGAGCATCTGAAGAAAGAGCAGGGCTATCTGTTTGTCTCCAACCACAGAGACATCGCCATGGACCCGGCGTTCGTCAACTGGGGGCTGCACACCCACGGTTTCGATACCGTGCGCATCGCCATCGGTGACAACCTGCTGCGCAAACCCTGCGCCACCGAGCTGATGAAGCTCAACAAGAGCTTTATCGTCAAACGCTCCGCCAAGGGGCCGCGGGAGATGATGAAGGCGCTCGGCGAGCTGTCTGCCTATATCGGCAATTCGGTTCACGAAGGTCACTCCATCTGGATCGCCCAGAAGGAAGGACGCGCCAAGAATGGCGATGACAAGACAGATCCCGCCATCCTCAAGATGTTCTACGTCGACGGCAAGAAGCAGAAGATCGACTTCGTCGACTACATGCGCAGCCTCAATATCGTGCCGGTCAGCATCAGCTACGAGCTGGACCCCACCGACAAGGCGAAGGCGCGCGAGCTCTACGAGAAGTCGGTCAACGGCAGCTACGAGAAGGGCGAGTTCGAGGATATCGAGAGTATCGTCGCCGGTATCGTCGGCATGAAGGGGCGGGTACACGTCTCCTTCGGTGCCCCGATTACCGAGGGCTTCAGCGATCCGGACGAACTGGCCGCGCTGATCGACAAGGCGATCTGGAGCAGCTACCACCTCTTCCCCAGCAA
This sequence comes from Aeromonas sp. HMWF015, assembly GCF_963878965.1. Taxonomy (NCBI): domain Bacteria; kingdom Pseudomonadati; phylum Pseudomonadota; class Gammaproteobacteria; order Aeromonadales; family Aeromonadaceae; genus Aeromonas; species Aeromonas sp. HMWF015. The sequence goes on from NZ_CAWNZT010000044.1 coordinate 14,988, forward strand.
CTATCTGGCGGCAGATGTCTCCGGCAAGGCCAACACCATCGAACAGGCGGCCTTCCTGACCCGTCAGTCAGAGGTGCCGGAAGAGCACAAGGCGATCTGGCGGGCCATGTACGCCAAACCGGTGGAAAACGCCAAAAAGGCTTGAATGAAACCGGTTGTTAAACGGTTTTGCGAAAAAAACGGGCGCTGATGCGCCCGTTTTTGCGTCTGGTCAAAGTCGAGGGGGAAAGGGTGGTGAATAATATGGTTTCAGCTGGTACGATCACTATGAAAATGGGATTATGTCTCTTGGCAAGGTGCTGACGAGTGTGTAACAGTGCCCATATAGCTGAACATGAGCAAAAGCTCTAAACCGGTTTGCACGGATTGCAGACGGCATTATTGAAGGACCTGTCACAGGTCCTTTTTCATTGGCTGGCAAAGATGCCGCCCAGATATACCTAACAGGAAACAGACGCCATGATCACCGGTAGCCTGAACACCCTGCAGCGGACGCCGCTGCCCGCCCCGCTGGCCCGCATTATGGCTGAGGTGGTGAAGAGCGTGGCTCACTGGGGTGACGCTCCGCTCGGCAAGACCGAGATCGATGGCCTCAATCTGTTCTGTCTGGTGAGCGAAGATCTGACCGAGCCAGCCGCGGATCGCCGTGGCGAATTCCATCAGCAGTATCTCGATATCCAGTTGCTGCTGCGCGGTGAAGAGTGGATAGGTGTGGGCCCCCACGACTACGTGAGCGACGGCGCCGACCATCCCCATCCCGACCTCTGGTTTGTCGAGGACGAGCAGACCAGCTATCTGGCGCTGCAACCGGGCGATTTCGCCATCTTCTGGCCGGGCGAGCTGCACCGCCCGCTCTGTACCTTCAACCAGCCCGCCAAGGTGAAGAAGCTGGTGGTCAAGGTACACAAGGATCTGCTGGCTATCGCCTGAGCATTCCCATTGAGGCGAGCCCTGCGCAGCTGATGCGTTGAGACTCGCAAGCATTGAAACCAGTGATACGCACCACAGGTTGCGATGACTCTTTCAAGAGCAAGAATTGAAAAATTGGACGCACCCTCCTGCGACCATAAGCCCCCGGCAGGGGAATCCCATCCTCTTTTGGATGACACGACACTGTCGGCATAAAGCCGAAGCACAGGAAGATGTAGAAAATGAGCAAGTTGGTATTGATCCTTAACTGCGGTAGCTCTTCCCTGAAATTTGCCGTAATGGACGCCGAAACAGGTGAGGACATGCTGTCCGGCCTGGCCGAATGCTTCAATCTGGATGATGCACGTATCAAATGGAAACTCCACGGGGTCAAGGGCGAAGCCATGCTGGGAGCGGGTGCCGCTCACCAGGAGGCCCTCGACCATATCGTGGGTCACATCCTGCCGCAGGATCCGACTCTTGCCGAGCAACTGGTGGCCATCGGTCACCGAATCGTACACGGTGGCGAGCAGTTCTCCCGTTCCGTGCGTATCGATGACGGCGTGATCGCCGGTATCGAAGCCGCCATTCCGTTCGCCCCGCTGCACAACCCGGCGCACCTCATCGGTATTCGCGCCGCGCTGAAAGTGTTCCCGCAGCTGTCCGAGAAGAACGTGGCCGTGTTCGACACCGCTTTCCACCAGACCCTGCCGCAAGAGGCCTACCTCTATGCGCTGCCGCACAAGCTCTACCGCGAACACGGTATTCGTCGTTACGGTGCCCACGGTACTTCTCACCGCTACATCGCGGAAGAAGCCGCGAAAGAGCTGGGCAAGCCGTTGAATGAACTGAACATCATCAACTGCCACCTGGGTAACGGTGCCTCTGTCTGCGCCATCAAGAACGGCGAATCCGTTGACACCTCCATGGGTCTGACTCCGCTGGAAGGTCTGGCGATGGGTACCCGCTCCGGTGATATCGATCCGGCCGTAGTCTTCTTCATGCACGACCAGCTCGGTTACAGCGTGGAGCAGATCAACCACACCCTGACCCGTGAGTCCGGTCTGCTGGGGATGACCGAAGCGAGCAGCGACTGCCGCTACGTCACCACCAACTACGCCACCGACGCCGGTGCCAAGCGCGCGCTGGATGTCTTCACCTACCGTGTGGCCAAGTATGTCGGCGCCTATGCTGCTGCGATGGACGGTCGTCTGGACGCCGTGGTCTTTACCGGCGGTATCGGTGAGAACGCAGCCATGGTGCGCGAGATGGTGCTGGCGCGTCTGGCGCTGTTCGGCTTCAAGGTGGACAAAGAGGCGAACAACGCTGCCGTACTGGGTGGCGAAGGTCGTATC